>NZ_JBIAZN010000017.1:0-192401 GCF_042899225.1 Streptomyces sp. NPDC000134 | reverse complement strand
CACCCGAGAGACTCTCTCAGGCTTTCCTCCGGGCGCTTCCCTTCGGTCTTGCGTTTCCGACTCTATCAGATCCTTTTCCGATCCGATTTCCTCGGCGCTTTCCAGGTTCCCGCTTCCGCGTTTCCCTTTCCGGCGGTTCCGACTCTATCAGATCCTTTCGGGCCCTGATTCCCCGTCAGAGGGGGTTGTCTTCCCGGCTGTTGGGCCGTTCCGACGGAGTGAGACTTTAGCGGATTCCCGGCTCCCGAGCTAATCGGGGGCCGCGTCCTTTCGGACGTGGATTCCTCATTCCGTGAATACGCGCACCACGACACGACGACGTCAGATCGACTGGCCGTCGAAGGCTGGTGGGTACTTGCGGGATGGCTGTCCGGGGACCGACCGGGGTCGGCGCTCACGTCGGACAACTCGGAGAACAGTACGTACCGGGAGCGGGCGTGTCAACTCTGGGTCGGGACCGGCTTCGCGGGCGTACGCTGGCTGGCGTGATGACGCGTACGTACGACCAGTTCTGGTGGGCCGCCTGACGGCGGCCGCGCTCACGTACGCAACTGACGGCCGCCGCCTCGGCGGCCGTTCTCGTATCTCCCTCCAGGAGGGGCGGCCGGCGGGCAGCGGCGGTCCTGACCAGGAGGTGGAGAGATGACACGGGTCTTCAGCGGGGTCAAGCCGACCGGGCATCTGACGCTGGGGAACTATCTGGGCGCGCTGCGGCAGTGGGCCGCGGTCGACCAGCACCGGGCCGACGCGCTGTTCTGCGTGGTGGACCTGCACGCGCTGACCGTGGACCACGATCCGGCGCGGGTTCGCAGGCTGAGCCGGCAGGCGGCGTCGCTGCTGCTGGCGGCGGGGCTGAATCCGGAACTGTGCACCGTCTTCGTACAGAGCCACGTCGATGAGCACGCCCGGCTGTCGTACCTGCTGGAGTGCGTGGCGACCGACGGTGAGATGCGGCGGATGATCCAGTACAAGGAGAAGGCGGCGCGGGAGCGGTTGCGGGGCGGGAGCGTGCGGCTGTCGCTGCTGACGTATCCCGTGCTGATGGCGGCGGACATCCTGGCGTACGGGACCGACGAGGTGCCGGTGGGGGACGACCAGGTGCAGCACGTGGAGCTGGCCCGGGACCTGGCCGTGCGGTTCAACCAGCGGTACGGGCACACGTTCGTGGTGCCGCGGGCCACGTTCCCGGCCGTCGCGGCGCGGGTGATGAACCTCCAGGACCCGCTGTCGAAGATGGGCAAGAGCGAGGACGTCGGGCCGGGGATCGTCTATCTGCTCGACGAGCCGGACGTGGTGCGGAAGAAGGTCATGCGGGCCGTCACCGACAGCGGGCGGGAGGTCGTGTACGACCGGGAGGCCCGGCCGGGGCTCGCCAACCTGCTGGAGATCCTCGCCGCGTGCACGGGCGGGAACCCCGAGGACCTGAGCGGTGTGTACGAGTCGTACGGCGCTCTGAAACGGGACACCGCGGAGGCGGTGGTCGAGGTGTTGCGGCCCGTGCGGGAGAGGCACCGGGAGTTGTGCGCGGACCCTGGCTACGTGGAGGGGGTGCTGCGGGACGGCGCGCAGCGGGCGCTGGCGATGGCGCGGCCGACCGTGGACGCCGCTTACCGGGCGATCGGGCTGCTTCCGGCTTCGTCCGATACGGAGGGGCCGGACACCCCTGGCGCGGGGGCGGCGCTGGACACGGCCCGGTAGCTGCGCGGCGGGGGCGGGGAGGCCCGCCCCCGTGGGGCAGTCGTCAGTTGTTGCCGGAGGCCAGTTCGCGGCTGCGGTCGCGGGCGGCTTCCAGGGCGGCGATGAGGGCGGCCCGTACGCCGTGGTTCTCCAGTTCGCGGATGGCGTTGATGGTCGTGCCCGCGGGAGAGGTGACGTTCTCGCGGAGCTTGACCGGGTGCTCGCCGCTGTCGCGGAGCATGGTGGCGGCGCCGATCGCGGACTGGACGATCAGCTCATGGGCCTTGTCGCGGGGCAGGCCGAGGAGGATGCCGGCGTCGGTCATGGCCTCGACCAGGTAGAAGAAGTACGCCGGGCCGGAGCCGGAGAGGGCGGTGCAGGCGTCCTGCTGGGACTCGGGGACGCGGAGGGTCTTGCCGACGGCGCCGAAGATCTCCTCGGCGTGCGCGAGGTGGTCGGCGGTGGCGTGGGTGCCGGCGGAGATGACGGACATGGCCTCGTCGACGAGGGCGGGGGTGTTCGTCATGACGCGGACGACCGGGGTACCGGAGGCGAGGCGCTCCTCGAAGAACGAGGTGGGGATGCCTGCCGCGCCGCTGATGACCAGGCGGTCGGCGGGGACGTGGGGGGCGAGTTCGTCCAGGAGGGTGCCCATGTCCTGCGGCTTGACCGTGAGGATCAGGGTGTCGGCGGTCTTGGCGGCCTCGGCGTTGGTGACGGGGGTGACTCCGTGGCGGGCGTGGAGTTCCGCGGCCCGTTCCGGCCGGCGGGCGGTGACCAGGAGGTCGGCCGGGGCCCAGCCCGCTCGGATCACTCCGCTGAGCAGGGCTTCGCCGATCTTGCCGGTGCCGAGGACTGCGACTTTCTGGGTCATGGCTGCGGGTGACCTCCGGGGTAGTGCGTCGTCCCGGCTCATCCTCGCACCGGGGGCGCCGGGGCGGCGGGGGTGTCCGGTGGGCGGGACGTCGGGCCGGTCCCGAGCGGTGCCCGCCGCTTACGGGCGGCGGCGTTTCTTCGGGTTGCCCGAGCGGCGGGTGGCGCGCTTCTCGTGGCGGGCGCGGGCCGCTTCGTACTCGGTGCGGTGGAGTTTCTCGCCGGGGGCCTCGACGAGGCAGCGGAAGGCGTAGGCGAGGAGGGAGCCGATGAAGCCGATGGTCAGCAGGCCGCGCAGGGACGCCTGGCGGTCGGGGTCGGGGCGGCTGCTGAAGCCGGCCCAGGTGTGGCGGAAGGCCAGCGCGCTGCACACGGCGAACATCACGACGACGAGCAGCGTGACGAAGCTGCCGATGTCCGCGATCCGGAGCCCCTGGTAGGCGAGGCGCAGGACCAGGCAGGCGGCGGCCGCCGCGACGAGCGAGCCGACGGCGAGGGCGACGCGGCGGGCGGTGTAGCCGTGGTCGTGGTCGACCCAGCTCGTGCCGAAGAACCGGATCGGTTCGGGGCGGGGACCGGTGGGGGGCGTGGAGCCCGCGGGGGTCTCCGGGGTGCCGTTCTCTGCGCTCACGCTTCGATTATGGCGCCGGAGGGGCCGCGGGCCCCGGCGGGGATCAGGCGCAGCGCGAGGCGACGTAGCCGTCGCTGCCGGTCTGGACGTAGGCGTCGGAGACGTACTCGCCGTTGCCCACGTTGTCCCAGATGCTGCTGGTGCCGTACGGGCCGGAGACCGAGGTGCCCGGTCGCTGGCAGTAGATCGGCACCCGGGCGTCCTCGGGCAGGACCCGGACGACGCTGTAGCTGGTGCCCGGCCCCCGCCGGACGTTCAGCCGGACGCCCGGGGCGACCGAGTAGTAGCGGACGGTCGCGGCCGTGGTGGTGACGGCTTCCTCCGGGCCGCTTCCCACTGTTTCCACACGCTCGACAGTCATGACAGAACCTCCCCCGTTCACACCCCATGGCTGCCATGGGGTGGTGGTGATTCCCCTGAGACGCAGGGCGAAACAGGAGTTCGTATCTCGCACGCGGAGGCTAGCAAGCCGCCTCGGTCTCGTACGAGTCTTCGACTAGGCTCCGTGCGTCGCGCGGACGAACGCACGGGGGTGGTCCAGTGGCGCCACAGCGGAATGCCGGAGCAGACATGGAAGCGGAACTTCCGGAGTACGCCGGTCACTATCGGCTGGAATCCTGTCTCGGGTCGGGTGGCATGGGGGTCGTGCACCTGGCCCGCAGTACGTCCGGGATGCGGCTGGCGGTGAAGGTGGTGCACGCCGAGTTCGCCAGGGACCCGGAGTTCAGGGGGCGCTTCCGGCAGGAGGTGGCGGCGGCGCGGCGGGTCAGCGGTGCCTTCACCGCGCCGGTCGTGGACGCCGACCCGGACGCCGGGCGGCCCTGGATGGCCACGACGTTCATCGCCGGTCCGACCCTCGCCGAGCAGGTGAAGCGGAACGGGCCGCTGGACACCGGGCAGTTGCGCCGGCTGATGGCGGGGCTGGCGGAGGCGCTCCGGGACATCCACCGGGTCGGGGTCGTGCACCGGGATCTCAAGCCCAGCAACGTGCTGCTCGCCGAGGACGGCCCGAAGGTCATCGACTTCGGGATCTCGCGGCCGGCGGACAGTGAACTGCGTACCGAGACCGGCAAGTTGATCGGTACGCCGCCGTTCATGGCGCCCGAGCAGTTCCGGCGGCCCCGGGAGGTCGGGCCGGCGGCCGATGTCTTCGCGCTCGGGTCGGTGACGGTGCACGCGGCGACCGGGCGGGGGCCGTTCGACTCCGACAGTCCGTATGTCGTCGCGTACCAGGTCGTGCACGACGAACCCGATCTGACCGGCGTACCGGAGCCGTTGGCCGGGCTGGTGCGGCGGTGTCTGGCGAAGGCGCCGGAGGATCGGCCGACGCCGGACGAGCTGATGCGGGAGCTGCGGTCGGTGGCGGCCTCGTACGACACGCAGGCGTTCATACCGGCGCAGCGGGCGGGCGGGGCGCCGGTGGGACGGGAGGCGCGGGAGGCCGACGGGGGCGGGGAGTCGTGGGCGGGTCCGGAGCCGGTTTTCGAGCCCGACCCGCGCCCGGCCGCCGGCCCGCACCGGTCGTCCGCGCCGTGGTCGGCACCGGACCCGCAGCCCGAGCCCGCCGTCGCGTCCCGGCCGGGGAGGGGTCCCGGCAGGCGGGTCCGGCTCGCGGCCGGTGCGCTCGGGCTGGCCGTCTGTGCGGCGCTGGTCTCCTTCACGGCGTTCGGCGGTGAGGGCGAGGCCCCGCGGAAGGCGTCCTCGGGTGGGGTGCCGGGCCCGTGGACGGCGCGGCCGGTGTCCGCACGCGGGGGCGTACCGCAGTGCGCCCACGGCGCGCGGGCGCTGCTGTGCGCCCAGCCCGGTGTGGTGTTCGCCCTGGACCCCGCCGACGGCGAGCTGCGGTGGCGGCGTTCGGTCGCCACCGACTCGGTCGGCGGCCCGCCCGTGCTCTCCGGCGGTCTCGTGCAGCCCTTCCCGGACGGCGGGCCGCGCCTGGAGGGCCGCTCCCCCGCGACCGGCGAACGGGTCTGGGAGCGGGGCGGGTCCGGGTCCCGGTCGATCCGGTACGCCGGTGACACG
This sequence comes from Streptomyces sp. NPDC000134, assembly GCF_042899225.1. Taxonomy (NCBI): domain Bacteria; kingdom Bacillati; phylum Actinomycetota; class Actinomycetes; order Kitasatosporales; family Streptomycetaceae; genus Streptomyces; species Streptomyces sp. NPDC000134. The sequence continues at coordinate 187,198 of NZ_JBIAZN010000017.1, read as the reverse complement.
CTGCTGCTGGTCGGTGCGGACGGCACGGTGACCGGCGTCGACAGCGCCTCGGGCCGGACCGCGTGGACGAAGTCCGCCGCGGTGCCCGTCGACGCGGCCCTCGACTCCTTCCCCGGCGATCCGCTGGCCTACGCGACCGCCCCCGCGCCGGACGGGTCCGGCACCCGGGTCACCGCCCTGGACCCGGGGACGGGCGAGGTGCGCTGGAGCGCCCGGCTGGCGGGGACGCTGCGGCCCGTCGGCGCCGGTAAGGGTTCGGTGGACTTCCTCGCGGTCGACGGGCCGGAGAGCCGTGCCGTCGCCGTGGTCCGTTACACGCCGGGGACCCGTACGACGAGCCGGGTGGAGCTGTCCGTGCCCCGCCCGGACGTCCGGGCCTCCGTGCGCGGGGACGTGGCGTACCTGCTGGCGGCGGACGGGGCGTTGCAGGCGGTGGACCTGGACGCCCGTGCGGAGCTGTGGCATCTGGAGACGTCCGTGCCGCACGGCTCGGCGCCCGCCGCCGACGCCCGCCATGTGTACGTCACCGCTCCCGACGGCCGGCTGCTCGCCGTGGACGCCCGGGACGGCCGTCTGGTGGGCCAGACCCCGGCGCGGCTCGGCCCGGACGCCGGCGAGGTGGCCGCCGCGCTGCCCTCGCCGGTCGCCGTCGGCGGCCTGGTGTACGCCGGCGCCCCCGACGGCACGGTCTTCGCCGTGGCCGGAGGCGACCCGGCCGCCTGGTAGGACACGCGCCCCGGCCGCCTGGTAGGACACACGATCCGGCCGCTTGATGGGACGTACGCGCCGAGCCCTCGTCCGTACGCGCATCGGGGCCGTTCCCGTCCGTACGGGAACGGCCCCGAAGGGGCGGGCGTGGGTCAGCCGAGCTTGCTGACGTCCCGGACCGCGCCCTTGTCGGCGCTGGTGGCCATCGCGGCGTAGGCGCGCAGGGCGGCGGAGACCTTGCGGTCGCGGTTCTTCGGCGCGTACACGCCGTTCAGGGCCTGCTCGCGGCGGGCGAGTTCGGCGTCGTCGACGAGCAGTTCGATGGTGCGGGCGGGGATGTCGATGCGGATGCGGTCGCCGTCCTCGACCAGGGCGATGGTGCCGCCGGAGGCCGCCTCGGGGCTGGCGTGGCCGATGGACAGGCCGGAGGTGCCGCCGGAGAAGCGGCCGTCGGTGACCAGCGCGCACGCCTTGCCCAGCCCGCGGCCCTTGAGGTACGAGGTCGGGTAGAGCATCTCCTGCATACCGGGGCCGCCCTTGGGGCCCTCGTAGCGGATGACGACGACGTCGCCCTCCTTGACCTGCTGGGTGAGGATCTTCTCCACGGCCTGCTCCTGCGACTCGCAGACCACCGCGGGGCCCTCGAAGGTCCAGATCGACTCGTCGACACCGGCCGTCTTCACCACGCAGCCGTCGACGGCGAGGTTGCCGCGCAGCACCGCGAGGCCGCCGTCCTGGGAGTAGGCGTGCTCGGCGGAGCGGATGCAGCCGCCCTCGGCGTCCTCGTCGAGGGTGTCCCAGCGCTCGGACTGGGAGAACGCCTCGGCGGAGCGGACGCAGCCGGGCGCCGCGTGCCACAGCTCCACGGCCTCCGGCGACGGGGAGCCGCCACGGATGTCCCAGGTCTTGAGCCAGTCGGCCAGCGACGGGCTGTGCACGCAGTGGACGTCCTCGTTGAGCAGGCCGGCCCGGTGCAGCTCGCCCAGCAGGGCGGGGATACCGCCCGCGCGGTGCACGTCCTCCATGTAGTACGTGCGGTTCTTCGCGACGTTGGGGGCGACCTTGGCCAGGCAGGGGACGCGGCGCGAGAGGTCGTCGATCTCGGCGAGGCCGAAGGGGACCTCGGCCTCCTGGGCGGCGGCCAGCAGGTGCAGGATCGTGTTGGTGGAGCCGCCCATGGCGATGTCGAGGGCCATGGCGTTCTGGAAGGCCGCGACGGTGGCGATGGAGCGGGGCAGGACGGTGTCGTCGTCCTGCTCGTAGTAGCGGCGGGTCAGGTCCATGACGGTCTCGGCGGCGCGCACGTAGAGCTGCTTGCGGGCCGTGTGGGTGGCCAGCACCGAGCCGTTGCCGGGGAGGGAGAGGCCGATGGCCTCGGTCAGGCAGTTCATCGAGTTGGCGGTGAACATACCGGAACAGGAGCCGCAGGTCGGACAGGCGTTCTCCTCGATACGGAGGATGTCCTCGTCCGAGATCTTGTCGTTGACGGCCTCGGACATCGCGTCGACCAGGTCGAGGGTGCGGACCGTGCCGTCGACCAGGGTGGCGCGGCCGGACTCCATGGGGCCGCCGGAGACGAAGACCGTCGGGATGTTCAGCCGCAGGGCGGCGTTGAGCATCCCCGGGGTGATCTTGTCGCAGTTGGAGATGCAGATCAGGGCGTCGGCGCGGTGGGCCTCGACCATGTACTCCACGCTGTCCGCGATCAGGTCGCGCGAGGGCAGGGAGTACAGCATGCCGCCGTGGCCCATGGCGATGCCATCGTCGACGGCGATGGTGTTGAACTCGCGCGGGATGCCGCCGGCCGCGGTGACGGCCTCGCTGACGATCCGGCCGACCGGCGCCAGGTGGGTGTGGCCGGGCACGAACTCGGTGAAGCTGTTGGCGACCGCGATGATCGGCTTCCGGCCGATGTCCTCGCCCGGTACACCGGAGGCGCGCATAAGGGCGCGGGCGCCCGCCATGTTGCGGCCGTGGGTGACTGTGCGGGACCTCAGCTCGGGCATCGTCGCTCGCTCCTTCGACAGAGTGCTGCCAGAGAGTACTGACTGCCGTCGAGCGTACGCCCGTCATCCAGGGGTCGGGACACGGTGTCCGGAATGCGGGACGCGGATCTCGCGCGCCGACGCCACTTGTTCCTCGGCGGTGCGTCAGTCGGACCCGGCGCAGCCGGTCACCCGCGCGGGACCTTCGCCGCCGCGGAGGCCAGGTGCAGGCGGGTGAAGGCCAGCGCCTCGGCGAGGTCGGCCTCCCGCTCGGCGCCGGACATCGCGCGGCGGGTGTTGACCTCGATGACGACATGGCCGTCGAAGCCGGTCCGCGCCAGGCGTTCCAGCAGCTCGGCGCAGGGCTGGGTGCCGCGGCCGGGGACCAGGTGCTCGTCCTTGGCGGAGCCCTTGCCGTCGGCGAGGTGGACGTGGCCCAGGCGGTCGCCCATGCGGTCGACCATGTCGAGGGCGTCGGCGCGGGCGGTGGCGGTGTGGCTGAGGTCGACCGTGAAGTGCCGGTAGTCGTCCCTGGTGACGTCCCAGTCGGGGGCGTAGGCGAGCATCTCGCGGTCGCGGTACCGCCAGGGGTACATGTTCTCGACGGCGAACCGTACGTCCGTCTCGTCGGCCATGCGCCAGACGCCGCTGACGAAGTCCCGCGCGTACTGGCGCTGCCAGCGGAACGGCGGGTGGACCACGACCGTGCTCGCGCCGAGCTTCTCGGCGGCGGCGCGGGCGCGCTGGAGCTTCACCCAGGGGTCGGTGGACCAGACGCGCTGCGTGATGAGCAGGCAGGGGGCGTGCACGGCCAGGATCGGCACCTGGTGGTAGTCGCTGAGTCTGCGCAGGGCGTCGATGTCCTGGCTGACGGGGTCGGTCCAGACCATGACCTCGACGCCGTCGTACCCGAGGCGCCCGGCGATCTCGAAGGCCGTCGCCGTCGACTCCGGGTAGACGGAGGCCGTCGACAGGGCGACCTTCGCATCCGGGTTCCGTACGAGGGGCTCTGCCATGGGGGACAGGTTACGGGGTGCGGTCGGGTGGGTGCGGGGTGCCGGGTGGCCGTTGTGGCCATCGCCATACGCGGGCGCTGCGCCTGGATGCGCGGGCGCTGCCCCCCCGCCCGTGTGGTCCGAGGGCGCTGCGCCCGGCCCGTGTGGTCCGAGGGCGCGCTACCCCTGGCCCATGTGGTCCAGGCGGCGGAGGATCACTCCCTCGCGCAGGGCCCAGGGGCAGATCTCCAGGCTCTCGACGCCGAAGAGGTCCATCGCGGCCTCGGCGACCAGGGCCCCGGCGACGAGCTGGCCCGCGCGGCCCTCGGAGACGCCGGGGAGTTCGGCGCGTTCCGCGGCGGTCATGCCGGCCAGGCGCGGGACCCAGCCCTCCAGGGACTCGCGCTTGAGCTGCCGCTGGACGTAGAGGCCCTCGGCGGAGCGGGCGGCGCCGGCGATACGGGCCAACTGCTTGAACGTCTTCGAGGTGGCGACGACGTGGTCGGGCGGGCCGAGGCGGGTGAACTCGCCGACCGTGCCGGCTATCTCGGCGCGCACATGGCGGCGCAGGGCGCGGACGTCGTCCGGGTGGGGCGGGTCGCCGGGCAGCCGGGCGGCGGTCAGCCGGCCCGCGCCGAGCGGCAGGGAGACGGCGGCGTCGGGTTCCTCGTCGATGCCGTAGGCGATCTCCAGGGAGCCGCCGCCGATGTCGAGGACGAGGAGCCTGCCCGCGGACCAGCCGAACCAGCGGCGGGCGGCGAGGAAGGTGAGCCGGGCCTCCTCCGCGCCGGACAGGACCGTCAGCTCGACACCGGTCTCGGCGCGCACGCGCGTGAGGACGTCGTCGGCGTTGCGGGCCTCGCGCACGGCGGAGGTGGCGAACGGCAGCAGGTTCTGCACGCCCTTGTCCTCGGCGGCCTGGAGCGCCTCCCGTACGACCGTGATCAGGCGGTCGACGCCCTCGGTGCCGATCGCGCCGTCCGCGTCGAGGAGTTGGGCGAGGCGCAGTTCGGCCTTGTGCGAGTGCGCGGGCAGCGGGCGGGCTCCGGGGTGGGCGTCCACCACCAGCAGATGCACCGTGTTCGAACCCACGTCGAGAACACCGAGTCTCATGTGCGGAACGCTACTGCCCGGCGTGGTACGGGGAGCCGGGCCGGTCGACTTACCCTGGACGAGTGCCAAAGACGAAAAAGGCGAAGGACGGAAAGTCGGCCAAGAAGGACAAGCGGGTGAAGAAGGGTGAAATCCCCCTGAATCCCTTGATGGACGACGAGAAGGGGTTCGACTTCGCGCGTGCTTGGGTGGAGTTCCCTGATCCGGCGGACGACGAGCAGGTCTTCCGCTGCGATCTGACCTGGCTGACCTCTCGCTGGAACTGCGTCTTCGGCAGCGGCTGCCAGGGCATCCAGGCGGGCCGCGCGGACGACGGCTGCTGCTCGCTGGGCGCGCACTTCTCCGACGAGGACGACGAGAAGCGGGTCGCCGGGCACGTGGCGCGGCTCACCCCGGACATCTGGCAGCACCATGCCGAGGGCACGGCGAGCGGCTGGGTGTCGGAGGACGAGGAGGGTTCCCGCCAGACCCGCCCGTTCCAGGGGTCGTGCATCTTCCAGAACCGGCCCGGCTTCGCCGGCGGCGCCGGCTGCTCGCTGCACATCCTGGCGCTGCGGGAGGGCCGCGAGCCGCTGGAGACCAAGCCGGACGTGTGCTGGCAGTTGCCGGTCCGGCGGACGTACGAGTGGATCGACCGGCCCGATGACACGCGCGTGCTCCAGGTGTCGATCGGCGAGTACGACCGCCGCGGCTGGGGGCCGGGCGGCCACGACCTGCACTGGTGGTGCACGTCGGCCACCTCGGCGCACGGCGCGGGCGAGCCGGTGTACGTCTCCTACCGGGCCGAGCTGACCGAGCTGATGGGCAAGGCCGGGTACGACCGGCTGGCCGAGCTGTGCGAGGAGCGGCTGGCCGGGCAGCTCCCGCTGCTGGCCCCGCACCCGGCCGACCCCGACCCGGCGGGCGGTCCGACGGGCGGTCCGGCGGCCGATCCGGGCCCGCGGTCGGTCGGACCGGTGGTCGGTTAGGGCCTGCGGCCGGTCGGACCGGTGGTCGGTCGGGGCCGGGCCCCGCGGCCGACCGGGCCGGCGGTCACGGGGTGTCGGGGCTCGGGTCGTCGCTGTCGCCGGGCGGGGGCGAGGAGGCGTCCGGGCCGGTCGGGCCCGGGTCGGCGGGTGTCGGGGCCGGCGGCGGGGCGGTGGGCGTCGGTGTCGCGCTCGGCCGGGGGCCGGGCGGCGTCGAGGTCGCCGGGGCGGCCGGGATCGTCGGGCCGGGGGCGGAGGGCCGCCCGCCGGGGCCGCTGGGACGCGGGCCCGGTCGGGAGGGGCTCGGGGCGGTGCCGTAGCCCTCGATGGAGACGACGGCGCCGACGGGCGCGACGGCCACCCGCGCGCTCCAGTGGCCGGACGGCTCGCGCAGGGGGTCGACGTACACCTTGATCGTGAACGTCTCGCCGGGACCGAGGGTTCCGGAGGAGCGGCTGAGGTAGAGCCAGGGGGCGCCGGTCGACACCGACCAGCGGACCGGGGAGCGGCCCGTCGAGGTCAGGGTGATCAGCGTGGTGTCGCCGCGGTGACCGGCGGCGACCTCCAGGTGCCCGGCGCGCTTGCGGCCGGCGCCGCCGGTACCGAGGACCTCGACGGAGACGTCGGGCCGGCCCTGCCGGCCGAAGCGGCCGCCGGGGGCGGTGCCGGAGGTGCCCGTGTTCTCGTAGCCGTGCGAGCCCTCGCCGTCCTCGTCATGGGTCTCGCTGGCGCTGCTCGCCCGGCCGTCCTCGGCCTCGTCGGCCGGGGTGCCTCGGTACGCCGCCCACAGGGCGAACACGGGGGCCGCCACCACGGTGGCGACGACGGTGGTGGTGACGGCACGTGCGCGCAGCTTGTCCCGGCGGGCGGCACGGTCCTTGGGGTCCATCGGGAAACCGCGCCGGTCGAAGCGCGGGGTGGCGCCACGCGGGCGTGGCGGGTGCGCCAGGGCGAGCCGCAGCGCCACGTGGGGCGCCTCCAGGACGGGCAGCTCGGCGGGCGTGACGCTGGTGCCGGGCCAGCGGCCGGGGATCGCGCGCTCGGCGGTGCGGCGGCAGCGCGGGCAGTCGTCGACGTGCCGGACCAGCTCGCGGCGCAGGGCGGCGCTCAGCACCAGGCGGTCGCCGCCGGTGAGCCGGGCGGCGCCCGGACAGGTGCCGGTCTCCACGACGGCGAGGGCCGCGCGGGTGCGCTCGACCTCGCAGGCGGCGGAGGCGAGCAGCTCCCGCGCGGCGACCGGGTCCAGGCCGAGGACGGCGGCGACCTCGTGGGCGGCCAGGTGGTGGCGGACGGCGAGTTCGAGGGCCTCGCGCTGCTCCGGGGTGGTGCCGGCCGCCTCCGGCCAGGCGAGCAGGGCCAGTTCGCGGCGGCGCCGCTCCAGGACCTCGGCGGGCGGGGCCGGGTCGTCGGGCCGGGGGCCGGCGGCGGGGCGGCCCGCCGCGTGGCCGCCCCGGCGTTTCCGCTTGCCCTCGGCCAGCTTGCGCAGGCAGGCCCAGCGGGCCAGGGCGTACAGCCAGGCCCGGAGATCGCCGGGGTTCTCCGGGGAGCGGTGGCCGCGGCGCTCGGCGAGCGCGAGGGCGTCGCCCAGGGCGGCGGTCGCGGTGTCGTGGTCGCACAGCACGGACAGGCAGTAGGTGAACAGGCCGTCCAGGTACGGCTCGTAGCGTGCGAGCGGTCGCCGCGCCACCGTGCGCGCCGCGGCACGGTCACGCGCTTCCCGGTGCGCCCGGTGGGCGCCGGTCGTGCGGGTCGTGGTCTGCGGGCTGCTGCTCATTCCGGTGACCGTAGGCGGCTATGGGTGGCGCGACCTGGCGCACAGCCCACTTTTAATCCGTACGGGTGAAACGATCCCTCAATAGGGGACACGAACCACTTGATCCACATGTGTACGGGTCGGCATTACATGGCGGATGGCCGGGAGCGGCGGGCGGATGGCCGGTACGGGACCGTGGCGCGGCGGGCCGCCGGTGGGGGCGGTGTCAGTGGGTGCGGTTACGGTTTCCCGCATGGCTGCCCGTACGAAGACCACCAAGGACCGTCCGTCCTACCGCTGCACCGAGTGCGGCTGGCAGACGGCCAAGTGGCTCGGCCGCTGCCCCGAGTGCCAGGCCTGGGGCACGATCGAGGAGTACGGCGCCCCCGCGGTCCGTACGACGGCCCCGGGGCGGGTCACCACCTCCGCCGTGCCCATCGGCCAGGTCGACGGCCGGCAGGCCACCGCCCGCTCCACCGGCGTGCCCGAGCTCGACCGGGTGCTCGGCGGCGGACTGGTGCCCGGCGCGGTGGTGCTGCTCGCGGGCGAGCCCGGCGTCGGCAAGTCCACGCTGCTGCTGGACGTGGCCGCCAAGTCGGCGAGCGAGGAGCACCGCACCCTGTACGTCACGGGTGAGGAGTCGGCGAGCCAGGTCCGGCTGCGCGCCGACCGGATCGGCGCCCTCCACGACCAGTTGTATCTGGCCGCCGAGACCGACCTCGCCGCCGTGCTGGGCCACTTGGACGCGGTGAAGCCGTCCCTGCTGATCCTGGACTCCGTGCAGACGGTCGCCTCTCCGGAGATCGACGGCGCCCCCGGCGGCATGGCCCAGGTCCGGGAGGTCGCCGGCGCGCTCATCCGCGCCTCCAAGGAGCGCGGCATGTCCACCCTCCTGGTGGGCCATGTCACCAAGGACGGCGCCATCGCCGGCCCCCGCCTGCTGGAGCACCTGGTGGACGTCGTCCTGTCCTTCGAGGGCGACCGGCACGCGCGCCTGCGCCTGGTCCGCGGCGTCAAGAACCGCTACGGCGCCACCGACGAGGTCGGCTGCTTCGAGCTGCACGACGAGGGCATCACCGGTCTCGCCGACCCCAGCGGCCTCTTCCTCACCCGCCGGGCCGAGCCGGTCCCCGGCACGTGTCTCACCGTCACCCTGGAGGGCCGCCGCCCGCTGGTGGCCGAGGTGCAGGCGCTCACCGTCGACTCCCAGATCCCCTCCCCCAGGCGCACCACGTCCGGTCTGGAGACGTCCCGGGTGTCGATGATGCTGGCCGTCCTGGAGCAGCGCGGCCGCATCAGCGCCCTGGGCAAGCGGGACATCTACTCCGCGACGGTCGGCGGGGTGAAGCTCTCCGAGCCCGCCGCCGACCTGGCCGTCGCCCTGGCGCTGGCGAGCGCGGCCAGCGACACCCCGCTGCCGAAGAACCTGGTCGCGATCGGCGAAGTGGGGCTCGCGGGCGAGGTGAGACGGGTCACGGGAGTGCAGCGCAGGCTCTCCGAGGCCCACCGTCTGGGCTTCACGCACGCCCTGGTACCGGGCGATCCGGGCAAGGTACCGGCCGGTATGAAGGTCCTCGAAGTGGCGGACATAGGGGACGCTCTGCGGGTCCTTCCGCGATCCCGTCGGCGAGAGGCCCCCCGGGAGGCGGAGCAGCGCCGGTAGACTTTGCCCTGGTCTCGCCCGTCCGTACGAACCGAGTGCGCGAAACGGGGGCGCCCAAGAACCTGCGACCGGAGGAGTGCAGTGGCAGCCAACGACCGGGCAGCAGCTCCCGGAAAGTCCGGTGGGAGTGCCGGTTCCGATGGCCTGATGCGCGCCTCGCTGAGTGCCGTGGCACCCGGCACCGCCCTGCGCGACGGCCTGGAGCGGGTGCTCCGGGGCAACACCGGCGGTCTGATCGTGCTGGGCTCCGACAAGACCGTCGAGACGATGTGCACGGGCGGTTTCGTGCTGGACGTCGAGTTCACCGCGACCCGGCTGCGCGAGCTGTGCAAGCTCGACGGCGGCATCGTGCTCTCCTCGGACCTGTCGAAGATCCTGCGCGCGGGCGTGCAGTTCGTGCCCGACGCGACGATCCCCACGGAGGAGACCGGCACCCGGCACCGCACCGCGGACCGGGTCAGCAAGCAGGTCGGCTTCCCCGTGGTCTCCGTCTCCCAGTCCATGCGGCTGATCGCCCTCTACGTCGACGGGCAGCGCCGCGTCCTGGAGGACTCGGCGGCGATCCTGTCCCGCGCCAACCAGGCCCTGGCCACCCTGGAGCGGTACAAGCTCCGTCTCGACGAGGTCGCGGGCACGCTCTCCGCGCTGGAGATCGAGGACCTGGTGACCGTCCGGGACGTCTCGGCGGTCGCACAGCGCCTGGAGATGGTGCGCCGGATCGCCACCGAGATCGCCGAGTACGTGGTGGAGCTGGGCACCGACGGGCGGCTGCTGGCGCTCCAGTTGGACGAGCTGATCGCCGGGGTGGAGCCCGAGCGGGAACTGGTGGTGCGGGACTACGTGCCCGAGCCGACCGCCAAGCGGTCCCGCACGGTGGAGGAGGCGCTGGCCGAGCTGGACAAGCTCAGCCACGCGGAGCTGCTCGAACTGGCCACGGTGGCGCGGGCGCTGGGGTACACGGGCTCGCCCGAGACGCTGGACTCGGCGGTGTCGCCGCGCGGCTTCCGGCTGCTGGCCAAGGTGCCGAGGCTGCCGGGCGCGATCATCGACCGGCTGGTGGAGCACTTCGGCGGGCTGCAGAAGCTGCTGGCCGCCAGCGTCGACGACCTCCAGACGGTGGACGGCGTCGGCGAGGCCCGCGCCCGCAGCGTCCGCGAGGGCCTGTCACGCCTGGCGGAGAGTTCCATCCTGGAGCGTTACGTCTGAGCCGGCCCGGCCCCCGGCGGTGGGGGCCTGGCTCAGTCCTTCTCCAGTACGAACGACGTCTGTACCTTCGCGAACCCCGGAGCCTTCGCCTCCACCAGATACGTCCCCGCCTTGGCCGACCCCGCCGGCGGCGTGCCGCACTCGGGGGCGCTCGGCTTGCGGTCCCACTTCACCGGGTAGGTGATGCCGCTGCCCGCGGCGACCCGGTACAGCAGACTCCCGGGGCCCTTCGGGCAGTCGGCGGAGGACCAGTACGCGTCGTCGCCGTCCGCCGGAGTGATCGTCACCTTGGCGCTCCTGGGCCCGAGATCGACCTTGCAGTCGCTGCCGGAGGTGTTGCGGGCGGTGAGTTCGAAGGTGGGCGTCCGGCCGGGCTCGTAGCTGTTGCGGACGCTGCGCAGGCTCAACCGGACCGCGCCGGCCGTGCAGTCGGGCAGGCTCGACCCGGCCGGCAGCGCGTCGCCCGCGCCGACCCCGGTCGTCGAACCGCCCCCGGCACCGCCGCCCGTACCGCCGCCGCTGCCGCCGCTCCCGGCCGAACCCCCGGCCCCCGCCCCGGAGTCCGAGCCGGAGCCGGCACCGGAACCGTTCCCGCCGCCGTTCCCGCTTCCGCCGGTACCCTCGTCGCCCGACTCCCCGCGTCCGCCCGGCGCCTGGCTGATCGCCGGACCGGAACCGGAGGGACCCGGGGTGATCGAGGGCGCGGGATTCCTGCCGTTGGCGCCGTCGTCATGACCGTTGCCGCCGCCACCGCCGCCCGAGGTCACGATCCACGTGATCAGCAGCGCCAACACGACGATCACAGACAGCAGTACGACCCTCCGTCGCCAGTAGATGGAGGAGGGAAGCGGCCCGACCGGATTGCGCAGAGATCCCACGGCGCAAACTGTACGAGAGATCGGTCCGTTCGCTTGCGCCACCCGCCGTTCGGGTCATCAACTTTTCCGGATCATCATTTCGGAGACCGTCCCCGCCCCCCTGACTTTCGTCAGGTGCCGCACCTGACGATCGCAGGATGTGACCGTATCGGCGTGCCGCCTACCGTCCGTGACCATGGACTTCCAGGACCGATGGCTCTATCTCGACATCACCGGGCAGGCCCGCGACGCGCCCGGGTGGCTGCGGCACACGGCGGAGGCATGGACGGAGGGCGGACTGCTGCTGTTCGGCGTCCTGTTCGTCACCGCGTGGTGGCGCACGCGCCGCGGCGACCCCCGCGCGTTCGCGATCGCGGCGCTTGCACCCGTGGCCACGGCCGTGGCGTACGTGTGCAGTGAACTGCTGAAGTCGGTGATCACGGAGGAGCGTCCGTGCCGGGCGGTCGCCGGAGCGGCGCGGTCCCTGGCCGAGTGCCCGCCGCACGGCGACTGGTCCTTCCCCAGCAACCACGCCACCATCGCGGGCGCCGCCGCGCTCTCCCTCGCCCTGGTCCGGCGGGCGGTCCTCTGGCTGACCGCGCCGCTCGCCCTGCTGATGGCGTACTCCCGCGTCTTCGTCGGCGTGCACTACCCGCACGATGTGGCCGCCGGGCTGCTGCTCGGCGCGCTCGTCGCCGTGCTCGTCGTACGGCTGGGCACGGGTGCGTCGACACGGCTGACGGTGGCGGTGCGGGGGTCGTCGGCGCCCGTGGCACGGTGGCTGACCGGACCGGGACCGGACACCGCGCCGGGGCGCGCTCCGGCGTACCAGGTGCACCCGCGCCCCTGAGAGGCCCCGCGTCCGCGGCGTGATCCGGACGGCGGAACCTAGGGCACCAGCCCGGCCTCGTAGGCGACGATCGCGGCCTGCACGCGGTTGCGTACCTCCAGACGGTCCAGGACCGCGCTGACGTACGCCTTCACCGTGCCCTCGACGAGATGCAGGCGGGCCGCGATCTCCGGGTTGGACAGGCCGGCGCCGACCAGGCCGAGCACCTCGCGTTCGCGGGGGGTCAGCCGCGCCACGCGGGTGCGGGCGTGGGCCTCGCGGGCGGGCCGGCCGCCGCCCGCGCGGCCGAGGTCCTCGATGACGTACCGGGCGACCTTCGGCGACAGGAAGGCGGCGCCGCCCGCCACCGCCCGGACGCCCGCGATGAGTTCGTACGGATCGCCGGACTTCAGCAGGAAGCCGGTGGCGCCGCCGGCCAGGGCGCGGTCGACGTAGGACTGTTCGGAGAAGGTGGTCAGCATGGCGACCGCCGTGCCGGGGACGGCGCGGACGATCTCCTCGGCCGCGGCGAGCCCGTCCAGGCGGGGCATGCGGATGTCGAGCAGGGCGACGTCCGGGCGGTGCGCGCGGGCCAGTTCGACCGCCTCGCGGCCGTCGCCCGCCTCGGCGACGACCTCGCACTCGCCGCCGCCGGCGCTCGTCAGGATGGCGCGCACCCCGGCCCGTACCATCGCCTCGTCGTCGGCCAGCAGGACCCGGATCACCTGGACAACTCCTCGTATTCCTCGCGGCCTTCGCCGGCCGGTCCGGCGCGGGGGACCACGTCCTTGGCGACCAGGCGGTCCGTGCCGTCGAAGCAGAGCCTGAAGTGGTCGACGGAGACCAGCAGTTCGCCGCTGGCGCGGTAGTAACGGCAGGTGGCGCCCTCGGGGGGCGCGGGGGCGCGCTCGTCCGGGGGGTCGTTGACCGCGCGGTCGGGCAGTACGGGGGTGACGTCGGCGGCGGGGGCGCCCAGGCGCAGGGCCGCGTAGGCGCTGGGGTTGAGCACCGAGTGGGTCTCGGTGTACGCGTACCAGCCGAAGGCGGCGCCGACCAGGACGACGCCCGCGCCGGCGGCGGCGCCGAGGCCGAGGGCGACCCGGCGGCGGGCGTGGGCGAAGGGCGCCGCCGGGGGGCGCCCGGCGGGGGCGGGCGCCTGGCGCGCGGGGACGTACGCCCGGACGCGGAAGCCGTCCCCGCGCGGGCCCGCCTCGAAGTCCCCGCCGACCGCGGTGACGGCGGCCCGCAGGCCGAGCAGTCCGGAACCGCCCGAGGAGGCGGCACCCGCCCCGGTGGCCGGTCCGTTGGTGACGGTGACGGTGCTGCCGTACGGGTGTCCGGTGAGGGCGACGGTCACCGGGGCGCCGGGGGCGTGCCGGACCGCGTTGGTCAGCGCCTCGCGCACGACCCGGTGCAGCAGGCGTTCGGCGACCGTGCCGGGCTCGGGCGGAGCGGGCGGCGACGGTTCCCAGGTGACCGGGAGGCCCGACTCGGCGGCCCGGGAGACGAGTTGCTCGACGCTCTCGCCGGGCGGGGCCAGCGGAACGGGTTCGTCGGCCTCGCGCAGTACGCCGATGATGCGGTGCAGCCTGTCCGTGGCGTCGGCGGCGGCGGCCCGCAGATCGGCCGCGGCGGCGCGGTGGCCGTCGGCCAGTCCGGGGGCGACCTGCAGGGCGCCGGCGCGCAGGGCGATCAGGCTCAGTTCGTGGCCGAGGGAGTCGTGCATGTCCTGGGCGATCCGGGCCCGCTCGCGCAGCCTGGCGCGTTCCTCGGCGTGCCGCTGCTCGTCCTCCAGGCGGGCCGCCCGCAGCCAGCCCGCCTCGGCCAGCGCGCGGCTCTGCCGCCAGTAGCGTCCGCCGAGCCAGGGGAAGACGCAGCCGAACAGCAGCGTGCCGGTCAGCACCAGGAACTCGGGCGCCGGGTCGACGCCGACGGCCACGATCCTGGCCGTGCCCGCGGCGCCGACGGCCGCGAAGCACAGTGCCGCCGGGCGGGCGCGCGGCGCGCGCAGGCCGAGCAGCAGCGCGAGGACGCCGAGCGCCGGGCCGTAGGAGACGCTGAACAGGGCGGGTGCGGTGGCCACCCCGAGCCCGGCGGTGAGCGCGAACGACAGCAGCGGGCGGCGCCGGGCGAGCGCGACGGACGCGGCCAGCACCAGCAGGCCGGTCAGTTGCTGCCAGGGGGCGCGCGGCTCGTTCAGCCCGATCAGGTCCGCCGTGAGCGCGGGGAGCGCGAGCGCCGCCCAGAGCAGCACGGCACCGACCGGACGCGCCGGTGCCGGTGTCGGTGCCGGTGCCGGTGCCGGACGGGAGTGTTCCATGCCGTCGACGCTACAAGCGGGGGGCAGGGCGGCGCCTCTGCCGATCGTCAGGGGTGAGTGCCCTGCCACCGGGCATGGGAGCGGGTGGCGGCGCGCCCGTGCGGTGGTCCGGAGGTGGGTGCCCACGGGGTGGCGCTACGCCCGTGTGGTGGGCCTGGGGTGCGTACCGGGGCCGCACCGGGTGGCGGTGCGCCCGTGCGGTGGTCCTCCCGTGGCAGGATCGGGAGGTCATGACTGCGCCCACGAAGCCCTCGCACACCGGCCCCGCCACCCCGGCCCCGGGCTGCGGCCCGGACTCCTCCCCGACCGACACCGCCGCCGACCAGGCCGCCGGGCACGCCTCTGCCGCTGCCCCGGGCCCCGCCTCCGCCCCCGCCCCGGCCGCCGGCCGGCCCGCCGACCGCGCAGGCGCGCACGTCGGCGCCCCAGCCGTCCCGCACGTCGGCGCCCCCGCGCCGGAGCGCACCACCGAGCCCGCCCCGGAGCGCACCCCCGAGTCCGCACCGGAGCGCGCCTCCGTCGAGCGCCCCTCGGCCGCCCCCGACGGCACCCCCGACGGCACCGCGCTGCACGCCCCCGTCATCGACTGGTTCGACGAGCACGCCCGGGATCTGCCCTGGCGACGGCCCGAGGCCGGCGCGTGGGGCGTGATGGTCAGCGAGTTCATGCTCCAGCAGACGCCGGTCAGCCGTGTCCTGCCCGTCTACGAGCAGTGGCTGGCCCGCTGGCCGCGCCCCGCCGACCTCGCCAAGGAGGCCCCCGGCGAGGCCGTCCGCGCCTGGGGCCGGCTCGGCTATCCGCGCCGCGCCCTGCGGCTGCACGGCGCCGCCGTCGCCATAGCGGAACGGCACGGCGGCGACGTACCGTCCGACCACGCCCAGTTGCTCGCCCTGCCCGGCATCGGCGAGTACACGGCCGCCGCGGTCGCCTCGTTCGCCTACGGGCGCCGCCACGCCGTACTGGACACCAATGTGCGCCGGGTGTTCGCGCGGGCGGTCACCGGCGTGCAGTACCCGCCGAACGCCACCACCGCCGCCGAGCGCCGGCTCGCCCGCGCGCTGCTGCCCGACGACGAGGCGACCGCCGCGCGCTGGGCCGCCGCCTCGATGGAACTCGGCGCGCTGATCTGCACCGCGCGCAACGAGTCCTGCCACCGCTGCCCGATCGCCGCGCAGTGCGCGTGGCGGCTGGCGGGCAAGCCCGCGCACGACGGCCCGCCGCGCCGCGGCCAGACGTACGCGGGCACCGACCGGCAGGTCCGCGGCCGGCTGCTCGCCGTACTGCGCGAGGCGCACGGCCCGGTGCCGCAGGCCGCCCTGGACCGGGTGTGGCACGAGCCGGTGCAGCGCGCCCGCGCGCTGGACGGCCTGGTCGCCGACGGCCTGGTGGAGCCGCTCGCGGGCGGCCGCTACCGGCTGCCGCTGACCTGACCGCCCCCGGCGGGCGCGGCGCCCCGCGGCCGCCGGCGCGTATCGCCGCGTAACCCCCTTTACCGGTCCCGTCCCCGCCCCGCTCCCCCGGCCGTTACACAACCGACGGGCAGCCGAGGGCCGGCCGCAGGCTGCCGCGCACAGCGCCGTGACAACGATTCCCTAGTTTCGTTCCGTGCCCGGCGGACCCGGCACGGATCAGGACCCACGGGGAAGGGGAGGCGGTTCACCATGGCGCAGGGCGAGGTGCTCGAGTTCGAGGAGTACGTCCGTACGCGGCAGGACGCGCTGCTGCGCAGTGCCCGCCGGCTGGTCCCGGACCCCGTCGACGCGCAGGACCTGCTGCAGACCGCGCTGGCCCGGACGTACGGCCGCTGGGAGACCATCGAGGACAAGCGGCTCGCGGACGCCTATCTGCGCCGGGTCATGATCAACACGCGGACCGAGTGGTGGCGGGCGCGCAAGCTGGAGGAGGTCCCGACCGAGCAGCTCCCGGAGGTGGCGTCCACCGACGACGCCGCCGAGCGGCACGCCGACCGGGCCCTGCTGATGGACGTCCTGAAGGTGCTCGCCCCCAAGCAGCGCAGCGTGGTCGTGCTGCGACACTGGGAGCAGATGTCCACGGAGGAGACGGCCGCCGCCCTCGGCATGTCGGCCGGTACGGTCAAGAGCACGCTGCACCGGGCGCTCGCCCGGCTCCGCGAGGAGCTGGTCGCCCGCGAGTCGGAGGCACGCGCGCTGGAGCGTGAGGAGCGGGAGCGGTGCGCGGCCTGAGCTGCGGCCCGGGGCCCCGAACGGCCACGGAAGACACCGGCGCGCCCGGCCCGGCGACGGCCCGGGGCCGCGTCGGCCTCGCGGCGTCGCGCGGGCGGGCCGGGGCGGCGGCGGGTCCGGCTCTGGCCGGGGTCGTCCTCCTCGCCGTGTCGCTCGGCGGGTGCGGGACCGGCGGGACCGGCGCCCGGGACGAGGGGCCGGCCCGAGCCGGCGCGGCGCCGGAGGCCGCCGCCTCGCCGTCGTCGTCATCGGCCGGGACGCCGGACCGGGTGGACGCGGTCCGGCTGGTGAAGTCCGACCCGCGGGTCTCGGCGGAGGTCAAGCGCGATCTGAAGCCGTGCGTCGCCGACGAGTACCCGGTCGACGTCAGTTACGGGGAGCTGACCGGCTCCTCCGTCGAGGACATTGTCGTCAACGTCCTGACCTGCGGAGACGCGGTCGGGGTGGGCAGCTACGTGTACCGCAGGCGCAGCGGTGCGTACGAGAACGTGTTCACGGCGGAGGAACCCCCGGTCTACGCGGAGATCGACCGTGGCGACCTGGTGGTGAGCAAGCAGGTGTACGCGAAGGGCGACCCGGTGTCGAACCCGTCCAGCGAGAACGTGATCACGTACCGCTGGTCCGCGGGCCGCTTCACCGAGCGGTTCCGCACGCACACCGACTACAGCAACGCCGCGGGGAGCGCCCCGACCGAGGCCCCGTGAACCGTTCGGGCCCCCGCGCACGATGTCAGGGGTGGACGGACGAACGGCCGGCCCCTGTGCACGATGACACGGGCGGACGGATGGCCGTCGGACCCCTGCGTACGAACGACAGGGGTGGACGGATGACCGGCGGCACCGCACGACACGCACGACACGAGGACTGAGAGCACCGGATGGCAGACCAGACCCACGTCCTGTTCGTCGAGGACGACGACGTCATCCGCGAGGCCACCCAGCTCGCCCTGGAGCGGGACGGCTTCGCGGTCACCGCGATGCCCGACGGGCTGTCGGGCCTGGAGTCGTTCCGGGCCAGACGGCCCGACATCGCGCTGCTGGACGTCATGGTCCCGGGCCTGGACGGCGTCAGCCTGTGCCGCCGTATCCGGGACGAGTCGACCGTGCCGGTGATCATGCTGTCGGCGCGCGCCGACTCCATCGACGTGGTCCTCGGCCTGGAGGCGGGCGCCGACGACTATGTGACCAAGCCCTTCGACGGGGCGGTGCTGGTCGCCCGTATCCGCGCGGTGCTGCGCCGGTTCGGCCACGCCGGCGGCGGCGACCGGGGCGAGGCGGCCGACGGCGGCGGGTTGCTGACCTTCGGCGAGCTGGAGGTCGACACCGAGGGCATGGAGGTGCGCCGGGCCGGGCGGCCGGTGGCGCTCACCCCGACCGAGATGCGGCTGCTGCTGGAGTTCTCCTCGGCGCCGGGCACCGTGCTCTCCCGGGACAAGCTGCTGGAGCGGGTGTGGGACTACGGCTGGGGCGGGGACACCCGGGTCGTCGACGTCCATGTGCAGCGGCTGCGGACGAAGATCGGCCAGGACCGGATCGAGACGGTCCGCGGCTTCGGCTACAAGCTGAAGGCCTGAGCACGGACATGCGGGGGTATTTCCGCCGTCCGGTCACCGCGCTGGTGCGGCGCGCGGGCCTGCGTACGGGCCTGCGGTGGAAGCTGAGCGCGGCCATCGCCCTGGTCGGCGCGCTGGTCGCGGTGGCGCTGAGCCTGGTGGTGCACAACGCGGCGCGGGTGTCGATGCTGGACAACGCCCGCGATCTCGCCGACGACCGCCTGGTGATCGCCCAGCGCAACTACGAGCTGTCGGGCCGGGTGAACTTCCCGGGCGCCCGCATCGACGACCCGGCCCTGCCCCGGGAGCTGCGCGCGAAGACCGAGGCCGGGCGGCGGGCGACGTACGTCTCGGACCGGGCGGGCGGGGCCACCGACATATGGGCCGCGGTGCCGCTGAAGGACGGGCATGTGATGTCCCTGCACAGCGGGTTCACCGACCGCAGCTCGGTCATCCTCAAGGACCTCGACCAGGCCCTGGTGATCGGCTCCATCGCGGTGGTGCTCGGCGGCAGCGCGATCGGGGTGCTGATCGGCGGGCAGATGTCCCGCCGGCTGCGCAAGGCCGCCGCCGCCGCGAACCGGGTCGCCAAGGGCGAGACCGAGGTGCGGGTACGGGACGCCATCGGCGGGGTGGTCCGGGACGAGACCGACGACCTCGCACGGGCCGTGGACGCGATGGCGGACGCCCTCCAGCAGCGCCTGGAGGCCGAGCGCCGGGTCACCGCCGACATCGCGCACGAGCTGCGCACCCCGGTGACCGGGTTGCTGACCGCCGCCGAGCTGCTGCCCCCGGGCCGGCCGACCGAGCTGGTCCTGGACCGGGCCAAGGCGATGCGCACCCTGGTCGAGGACGTGCTGGAGGTGGCCCGGCTGGACAGCGCCTCGGAGCGGGCGGAGCTTCAGGACATCCTGCTGGGCGAGTTCGTCACCCGGCGGGCGCTGGCCAAGGACCCGGACGTGGTGGTCCGGGTGGTGCACGAGTCGGAGGTCACCACCGACCCGCGCCGCCTGGAGCGCGTGCTGCTGAACCTGCTCACCAACGCCGCCCGGCACGGCCGCCCCCCGGTCGAGGTGACCGTCGAGGGCCGGGTCATCCGGGTCCGCGACCACGGGCCCGGCTTCCCCGAGGCCCTGCTCGCCGAGGGCCCGAGCCGCTTCCGCACCGGCAGCGCGGACCGCGCCGGGCGCGGCCACGGGCTGGGGCTGACCATCGCGGCGGGACAGGCCCGGGTACTGGGCGCGCGGCTGACCTTCCGCAACGTACGGCCGGTGGGCGCGCCGGCGCACATACCGGCGGAGGGCGCGGTCGCCGTGCTCTGGCTGCCGGAACACGCCCCGACCAACACGGGCAGCTACCCGATACTGCCGGACCGGCCGGGCAGGGGCTGACCACAGCACGGCGTACGGCGAAGGCCCCGGAGGCGGGCGCCTCCGGGGCCTTCGGGGCCTTTCAGCCGGGAGCCGTCAGACCGTCTCCCCCACGCTCACCTTGTCCTGCGGGACCGGGCCGCCGCCGCCGTCGTCCGTCTTCGGGCCCGCCCCCTTGAGCGGCACCTCCTTGACGAACACCGCCGCCACCAGCGCCAGCACCGCCACCGCCGAGCCGAGCAGGAACGCCCCGTGGGTGCCGGAGGAGACCGCATGCTGGTACGCCTCCCGCGCCGCCGCCGGCAGCTTGGCCAGGCTCGCCGCGTCGAGCTGCGCGGACTGCTCGGTCACCTTGGAGCCCAGCGCGCCGGCCCGCTCGGCCATCACGTCCTGGACGCGGTGGTTGAACAGCGCGCCCATGATCGCCACGCCGAAGGAGGAGCCGAGGGTACGGAAGAGGGTGGTGGACGAGGAGGCCACGCCCATGTCCTTCATCTCGACGCTGTTCTGCGCGACCAGCATGGTGATCTGCATCAGACAGCCCATGCCGAGACCGACGACGGCCATGTAGACCCCGGAGGTGAACCGCGAGGTCTCCGTGTCCATCAGCGACAGCAGGTACAGCCCGGCCGTCATCAGCACGCCGCCGAGGATCGGGAAGATCTTGTACCGGCCGGTGTTGGTCGTCACCCGGCCCGCGACCATCGACGTGACCAGCATGGCGCCCAGCATCGGCAGCAG
The DNA here is from genome assembly GCF_042899225.1 of Streptomyces sp. NPDC000134. NCBI lineage: Bacteria > Bacillati > Actinomycetota > Actinomycetes > Kitasatosporales > Streptomycetaceae > Streptomyces > Streptomyces sp. NPDC000134. The sequence continues at coordinate 166,937 of NZ_JBIAZN010000017.1, read as the reverse complement.
CAGCAGCCCGGAGTTGGTCGCGGACGCGCCCTGCACCGACTGCTGGTACAGCGGCAGAAAGAGGGTCGCGCCGAACATCACGAAGCCGACGATGAAGCCGATCAGCGACATCAGCGTGAAGTTGCGGCTGCGGAAGATGTGCAGCGGCACGACCGGCTCGGCGGCCCGGGTCTGCCAGAACACGAAGCCGACCAGCGCGGCGACCCCGATGCCGATCAGTTCCATGATCCGCGCGGAGGTCCAGGCGTACTCCGTGCCGCCCCAGGTGGTGACCAGGACGATCGCGGTGATGCCGATGGTCAGCAGGGCGGCGCCGAGATAGTCGATGCTCGCCTCGGCCCGCTTCTTCGGCAGGTGCAGCACGACGCTGATCAGCGCCAGCGCGACCACGCCGAGCGGCAGGTTGATGTAGAAGGACCAGCGCCAGCCCCAGTGGTCGGTGATGGTGCCGCCGACCAGCGGTCCGCCGATCATCGCCAGCGCCATGACGGCGGCCATCATGCCCTGGTACTTGCCCCGCTCACGGGGCGGTATGAGGTCGCCGATGATGGCCATCACGCCGACCATCAGACCGCCGGCGCCCAGGCCCTGCACGGCGCGGAAGCCGATGAGCTGGCCCATGTCCTGGGCCATGCCGCTGAGCGCCGAACCGATCAGGAAGAGCACGATCGAGGTCATGAACGTGCCCTTGCGGCCGTACATGTCCCCGAGCTTGCCCCACAGCGGCGTGGCCGCCGCGGTCGCGAGCGTGTACGCGGTGACCACCCAGGACAGGTGTTCCAGGCCCCCCAGCTCGCCGACGATCGTCGGCATCGCGGTGCCGATGATCATGTTGTCCAGCATCGCGAGCATCATCGCGATCATGAGCGCGAGCAGGACCACCCGCACGCTCCTGGGTTGTTTCCCGTCCGTCGTCTCGGTCTGGGCCATGACTCCCACTTCCCCCAGTTGCTACTTACTTGCCGCCCGGCTAGTGACTACACTCGGGAAGGTAGACGCGTAACTAGCCGGGCGTCAAGTAAGTTTTTCGGAAAGCGACGGGCGAGTGCGCACAGCGGGAGGTGGCGTAGGAAAATGGGCGGCACGATGGACGGCACCAAACAGCGGCGCCGCGGGGACACCCGCCAGCGCATCCAGGACGTGGCTCTCGAACTCTTCGCCGAGCAGGGGTACGAGAAGACCTCCCTGCGGGAGATCGCCGAGCGCCTGGACGTCACCAAGGCGGCCCTCTACTACCACTTCAAGACCAAGGAAGAGATCCTGGTCAGCATCTTCGAGGATCTCTCGCAGCCGATCAGCGACCTGATCGACTGGGGCGCCGGGCAGCCGCACACCCTGGAGACCAAGCAGGAGATCGTCCGCCGCTACAGCGAGGTGCTGGCCGCGGCGGCCCCGCTGTTCCGCTTCATGCAGGAGAACCAGGCGACGGTACGGGAGCTGCGCATCGGCGAGATGTTCAAGACCCGGATGCTGGGCCTGCGGGACATCCTCGTCGACCCCGAGGCCGATCTGACCGACCAGGTGCGCTGCGTCAGCGCGATGTTCACGCTGCACGCCGGGATGTTCGTGCTCCAGGACCTCGAAGGCGACCCCGAGGCCAAGCGCAAGGCTGTCCTCGAGGTCGCGATCGATCTGGTCACCCAGGCGCATCAGGGCGCCTGAGGCTCTTGTCGACGCGGTCGCGTCAGACGGTCACACCCTGCGAGCGCAGGAAGGCGACCGGGTCGACGGCCGAGCCGTAGTTCGGGGTCGTACGGATCTCGAAGTGCAGGTGCGGGCCGCTGGAGTTGCCGGTGTTGCCGGAGGCGGCGATGTGCTGGCCGGTCTTGACGACCTGGCCCACCTTGACGTCGATCCGCGACAGGTGCGCGTACTGGGAGTACGTGCCGTTGCCGTGCTTGATGACGACGGCGTTGCCGTAGGCGGGGCCGTCGCCGGCGCCGTTGCCGCCGGCCTTGACGACGGTGCCGCCGTGGGCGGCCATCACGTTGGTGCCGATCGGGACGGCGAAGTCCTGGCCGCTGTGCTTGTGCGACCACATGCCGCCGGCCTGGTTGAAGGTGGCGCTGAGCTTGTAGCTCTTGACCGGGTCGATCCAGGAGACGGCCTTCTTCTCGGCGGCGGCCTGGACGGCCTTTCCGGCCTTGGCCGCCTTCGCCTGGGCCGCGGCCTGCGCCTCCACGGCGCTCGCGACGCCGGTGGCGCTGGAGGCCGCCGTGGTGTCGGCGGCGGCCGCGACCCCGGCTCCCAGTGCGACCGAGGCGCTCATACCGGCGGCCAGGACCGCGGCGCGGGTGCGCAGAGTGGTCGGACGGGAGAAACGGGGCGTGACACGCGAAGACATTCGAACCTCATGGGGACGGGTGCAAAGGAAAGCCCCTCCGACGCACAGACACTCGCCGGGCGGGCTCCACCTTGGTAACCCGGCGGGACGTACTTGCACAAAGGTGTGACCTACGACGATATGTAGTAGTTGACCGCGAAACCACTCATCCCTCACCAGATCTGGCATTCAGGACAAAGCAGGTCAGAAGTCCGGGTCAATCCCCTGCGGCGTGCTCGGCGAGCCCGGTTTCGCACTTGCCGTCCCGGCGACTATTCCGGCTAGTACCCCCCGATTTCCCTGTGCGGCATGTCACCGGCACCCCCCGTCGGGACCCGCCCGAATGTGACGGGGGCTACGCGCTCACTACCGGGCGGTAACCCCCGCGTTCCTCCCCCGCCACCCGCGCCCACGAGCATGTCCTCGTCAATCAGCAGCGCCCGGACGGGAGAGGACACCCCCCATGAACAGACGCCCCTGGCTGCGCCGGATCTCCGTGAGCGCGGTCTCCGCGGCGGCTCTCGTCGCCCTCGCCGCACCGGCCGAGGCGGCGACGGAGACGGCCCCCACGACCGCCGCCGTGGCCGCCTCGGACGTCGACCACGACACCTGGCAGCGGGACTGCCGGGCCGTGATGGACCAGGCGCTGCCCTATCTCGAGGAGCGCATCGCGCACACCGCGCCCGGGGAGAAGCAGGCCATCGTCCTCGACGTCGACAACACCGCCCTGGAGACCGACTTCGGCTTCAGCTTCCCGCAGCCCGCCAACCGGCCGGTGCTGGAGGCCGCCCGGTACGCGCAGGACCACGGCGTCCCGGTGTTCTTCGTGACGGCCCGCCCGGGGATCATCTCCTCGGTGACCGAGTACAACCTCGACCGGGTCGGCTACGAGGTGGCCGGCCTCCACGTCCGCGGCTTCCTCGACCTGTTCGAGAACGTCGCCGACTACAAGACCGCCCAGCGCGCCGCCATCGAGTCGCGCGGCTACACGATCATCGCCAACATCGGCAACAGCGCCACCGACCTGTCGGGCGGCCACGCCGAGAAGACGTTCAAACTGCCGGACTACGGCGGCCGGTTGTCCTGACCCGGCCGTGTCCCGGGCAGACGTAAGGGGCCGGTGCTCCACTGAGCACCGGCCCCTTCGTGTCGAGGCTTACGCCTCCTTGCTCAGGTTCGGTCCGGCACCGCCGGCCGCCTGCTCGATCGGCGGGACGTCGGGCAGGGCCGCCTTCTCCTCACCCCGGAAGGTGAAGGTCTTGGCATCGCCCTCGCCCTCGGTGTCCACGACCACGATGTGACCGGGACGCAGCTCGCCGAAGAGGATCTTCTCCGACAGCGAGTCCTCGATCTCCCGCTGGATGGTCCGGCGCAGCGGCCGGGCGCCCAGCACGGGGTCGTAACCCTTCGTGGACAGCAGCTCCTTGGCGGACTGGGACAGCTCGAGGCCCATGTCCCGGTCCTTCAGGCGCTCGTCGACCTTGTCGATCATCAGGTCGACGATCCGCAGGATGTCCTCCTGCGACAACTGCGGGAAGACGACCACGTCGTCGACGCGGTTGAGGAACTCGGGCCGGAAGTGCTGCTTCAGCTCGTCCGAGACCTTGTTCTTCATGCGCTCGTAGTTGGTCTTCGTGTCACCCGCGGCGGCGAAGCCGAGGTTGAAGCCCTTGGAGATGTCCCGGGTGCCGAGGTTGGTCGTCATGATGATGACCGTGTTCTTGAAGTCCACGACCCGGCCCTGGGAGTCGGTCAGGCGACCGTCCTCCAGGATCTGCAGCAGCGAGTTGAAGATGTCCGGGTGGGCCTTCTCCACCTCGTCGAAGAGGACGACGGAGAACGGCTTGCGGCGCACCTTCTCGGTGAGCTGGCCGCCCTCCTCGTACCCGACGTAGCCGGGGGGCGAGCCGAACAGCCGCGAGACCGTGTGCTTCTCGCTGAACTCCGACATGTCGAGGGAGATCAGCGCGTCCTCGTCGCCGAAGAGGAACTCCGCGAGCGCCTTGGACAGCTCGGTCTTACCGACACCGGACGGGCCGGCGAAGATGAACGAGCCACCGGGGCGCTTCGGGTCCTTCAGACCGGCGCGGGTACGGCGGATCGCCTTCGACAGCGCCTTGACGGCGTCGTTCTGGCCGATGACCCGCTTGTGGAGCTCGTCCTCCATGCGGAGCAGGCGGCTGGACTCCTCCTCGGTCAGCTTGAAGACCGGGATGCCGGTGGCGGTGGCGAGGACCTCGGCGATCAGCTCGCCGTCGACCTCGGCGACGACGTCCATGTCGCCGGCCTTCCACTCCTTCTCCCGCTTGGCCTTGGCGGCCAGGAGCTGCTTCTCCTTGTCCCGCAGCGAGGCGGCCTTCTCGAAGTCCTGCGAGTCGATCGCGGACTCCTTGTCCCGGCGGACACCGGCGATCTTCTCGTCGAACTCGCGCAGGTCCGGCGGCGCGGTCATCCGGCGGATGCGCATCCGGGAACCGGCCTCGTCGATCAGGTCGATCGCCTTGTCCGGCAGGAAGCGGTCCGAGATGTACCGGTCGGCCAGGGTGGCGGCCTGCACCAGCGCCTCGTCGGTGATGGAGACGCGGTGGTGCGCCTCGTACCGGTCGCGCAGACCCTTGAGGATCTCGATGGTGTGCGGCAGGGACGGCTCCGCGACCTGGATGGGCTGGAAGCGGCGCTCCAGGGCCGCGTCCTTCTCCAGGTGCTTGCGGTACTCGTCCAGCGTGGTGGCGCCGATGGTCTGCAGCTCGCCGCGGGCCAGCATCGGCTTCAGGATCGAAGCGGCGTCGATGGCGCCCTCGGCGGCACCCGCACCGACCAGCGTGTGCAGCTCGTCGATGAACAGGATGATGTCGCCGCGGGTGCGGATCTCCTTGAGCACCTTCTTCAGGCGCTCCTCGAAGTCACCGCGGTAGCGGGAGCCGGCGACCAGGGCGCCGAGGTCCAGGGTGTAGAGGTGCTTGTCCTTGAGGGTCTCGGGCACCTCGCCCTTGACGATGGCCTGGGCGAGGCCCTCGACGACGGCGGTCTTGCCGACGCCGGGCTCACCGATCAGGACCGGGTTGTTCTTGGTACGGCGGGACAGCACCTGCATGACCCGCTCGATCTCCTTCTCGCGCCCGATGACCGGGTCGAGCTTGGACTCACGGGCGGCCTGGGTGAGGTTCCGGCCGAACTGGTCGAGGACCAGGGACGTCGAGGGCGTGCCCTCGGCAGGCCCGCCGGCGGTGGCGGTCTCCTTGCCCTGGTAACCGGAGAGCAACTGGATGACCTGCTGCCGCACCCGGTTCAGATCTGCGCCCAGCTTGACCAGGACCTGGGCGGCGACGCCCTCGCCCTCACGGATCAGGCCGAGCAGGATGTGCTCCGTGCCGATGTAGTTGTGGCCCAACTGGAGTGCCTCGCGGAGCGAGAGCTCCAGCACCTTCTTGGCACGGGGGGTGAAGGGGATGTGACCCGACGGAGCCTGCTGGCCCTGCCCGATGATCTCCTCCACCTGCTGGCGGACCGCCTCGAGCGAGATCCCGAGGCTCTCAAGGGCCTTGGCGGCGACACCCTCACCCTCGTGGATCAGGCCCAGGAGGATGTGCTCGGTGCCGATGTAGTTGTGGTTGAGCATCCGGGCTTCTTCCTGAGCCAGGACGACAACCCGCCGCGCGCGGTCGGTGAACCTCTCGAACATCGTTAATCGCTCCTCAGAGCGGTCAGGCAAGTAGGGGAACTTCCCCTCCCTGTCCTTCCGCAGCTTAGTCCCGCAAGCGGGGACCGCTCATTCCAACTGCCGACACCGTCGATGGCCTCCTGACCCGCAACGCCGACATCTGCTCCAACCCGATGGTGCGAGACGATGTTCCCGCAGGCCAGGCACTTACCCCAGTCGCCAGTACGCCGATGGCGAACGTGAGACGGCCTTTTCTGCGTGTCGCCCCCTCCCACTAGGGATGTCTTACCCGCCGGGACGGACGGTCCATGCCGCGCACCCCCGTTCCCTCCGCTACGGGCGAACAACCTTGCCCCTCTTCCCGCCCCTGCGCGCCCCCTGGGGCAGCACGCTCCGCTCGCGCGGAAATACCCAACGTGACTCTATGGGTCCGGGGACGGTTGCGCTTGGCATGGTTCGCGCCCCCGTCGCTCCGCCCCCGCCGCCCGCCCCGCGCCGCCCGCCCGGCGCGGACGACTGCTGGGAGCGGGCGCGGCGGTGGTACGAGGACGCGATCGGCTGGGAGACCGCGCCGGGACGGCCGGTACGGCTTCGCGCGGGCGTCGGCTTCGACGCGCTGGACGTGCCGGCGGAGGCCGGGCACGCGGCCCTCGGGCGGCTTCCGGCGGGCTTCCCGGTGGCGCTGCGGGGCGACCGGATGCTGCTGCTGGTGGCCGCGGGCGGCGCTCAGGAACTGCCGGGGCTGCTGGAGTGGCTGGAGTGGGGCTCGCTGGAACTCGGCCTGCGGGCGGTGGGCGCGGGGGGTCTGATCGACGCCCCGCCGCCCGCCGGGCCCGGGGCCCCGCCGGTGCCTGACGGCCGGCAGGGGGCCGCCGTGTGGCTGCGGCCCCCCGAGCCGGGGCGCGGGGCCGGGGCCTCGCTGCCGACGCTGTCGGCCGTGGGGGACGAGGGGGCCGCCCCCGGTCTCGTGCGGCTGGTCGGCACGGTGGCGACGGAGTGCCACCGCGTCCGACTGCGGCGGGCGTGCGGGCGTCCGGCTCTCTCTCCTGGGCGCCCGTAGACCGCGGCGGTCTGGGAAAACCGGCCCGACGCTCAGCCGTTGGCCTTCTCGTACGCCTCGCGAATGGACGCGGGAACCCGGCCGCGGTCGTTGACCTCGTAACCGTTCTCCTTCGCCCAGGCGCGGATGGCCGCGGTGTCCTGGCTGCCGCCGCCACCGGAAGAAGCGCGCACCTTGCCGCGGCCGCCAGAAGCACGGCCTCCGGTACGCCGGCCGCCCTTCACGTAAGGCTCGAGAAGGCCACGGAGCTTGTCCGCATTGGCGGTGGTGAGATCGATCTCGTACGTCTTCCCGTCCAACGCGAACGTCACGGTCTCGTCCGCCTCGCCGCCGTCGAGGTCATCGACAAGAAGGACCTGAACCTTCTGTGCCACCGGATTTCCTTTCATCGATAACTGAGGGATCGGGGTCCGCCGGCGTCCGCCGTATCGCCGTCCCCTGTTATATGCAGTACTGCAGTACGTCGGAAAGCAAACCGCTTTTGCCGGGAAAACACAAACCCTTGGAGGGAAGCGGTAGCCCCGGCCCGGCCCGGAAAGATGCGCGTTTCGGACATAGGGCACCCGCAGCGATCACAGATGCAGAAGCATCCGGCTGTTGCCCAAGGTGTTCGGTTTCACTCGTTCGAGACCCAGGAACTCCGCGACGCCCTCGTCATAGGAACGGAGCAGCTCCGCGTAGACATCGGTGTCGACCGGTGTCTCACCGATCTCCACGAAGCCGTGCTTGGCGAAGAAGTCCACTTCGAAGGTCAGGCAGAAAACCCGGCGAACGCCGAGCCAGCGGGCGGTCTCCAGCAACTTGTCCAGCAACTGGTGGCCGACGCCGGCGCCCTTCAGGCCGGGCTTCACCGCGAGAGTGCGCACTTCCGCGAGGTCTTCCCACATGACGTGCAGGGCGCCGCAGCCGACGACCTCGGCGTTGTCGTCCCGTTCCGCGACCCAGAACTCCTGGATGTCCTCGTAAAGCGTCACCATCGCTTTGTCGAGCAGGATGCCGTGCCGTACGTAGGCGTCCAGGAGTCGGCGGACGGCCGGGACATCCCTGGTGCGGGCACGGCGGACGGTGATGGCTTTTGCGGTGACTTCGGGGCGCACTGCTGACATGAGCGGACGCTATCGCCCGTCGGTGTCCGGCGCGGAGTCGGGGTTCTGCGGCTCGGGGGTTTCCGGGCCCTGGACGATGCGGACGGCATCTCGGAGGGCGAGCCGCTGTTCCTCGCTCATCATGCCGAAGAAGGCGACCAGGGCGGCGGCCGGGTTGTCACTCTGCGACCACGCGTCGTTCATCAGCGCGGCGGCGTAGGCGGCGCGGGTGGAGACCGCCTCATATCGATAGGCCCGGCCTTCCGCCTCGCGGCGGACCCAGCCCTTCTGATGGAGATTGTCCAGGACGGTCATCACGGTGGTGTACGCGATCGACCGTTCCTGCTGGAGATCTTCCAGGACTTCTCGAACGGTGACCGGGCGGTTCCACTTCCACACCCTCGTCATGACCGCGTCTTCGAGTTCTCCCAATGGGCGAGGCACCCTCAGCACAATACTGGGAGATCCGGGTAATGGCGTGCCGGACGTGCGGATTCGCGGGCGAATGGTGCGAGGCGGGGCGAAAAGGGGCGGGGTGCCGGGCGGCCCGCCCCGGGCCGGCTCAGGCGTCGGCGCCGGGGGTGCCGGCCTGGCGGGTGCGCTCGGCCCGAGCGAGGGCGGCGTCCACGACCGCGTCCTCCTTGGCCTTGTTGGCGCCGCCCTGGGTCTTCACGATCACCCTGATCACGGCGATGAACAGCACGGCCATGACGACCGGGGGCAGCAGCGCGGAGACGTAGTCCATGGCTCCAGAGTAGCCACCGGGTCCGTTCAGCCCGCGGCGAGGTGCTGCCCCGGGGTGGCGGGCGGCGCGGCGGGCTTGCGGCGGGGGAAGACCTCGCCGGGGGTGGGGACGGGGCGTTTCGGGGCGGGCTGGCGGGGGGCTGGTTCGCGGGCGGGTGGTTCGTCCGGCTGGGGGGTGGGCTTCTGGGGGGTCGTGGACGCGGTCATGGGCGCGGGCGTCGTCATGGTCGTGGTTACGGCTGCGGCCGCGGCCGCGGCCGCGGTTGCGTGCCGGTCGGCGGTGCGGCCGCCGGGGAGGGCCTGGAGGAGGCGGGTGCGGGCGGCGGGGACGGTCGGGGCGGGCCGGGGGGCCGGGGCGGGGGCCTCGACGGCGGTGCGGGTCTGCGGGAGCGTGTGGGCGCGGCAGCGGGACAGGAGGGCGGCGGCGGTGGGGTTGCCGCTCAGGGCCCGGAGGGCGGCGAGGTCGTCGCGGTGCGGGCGGTGACCGGCGCACAGGGCCTCGTCCAGGAGGGTCAGGTAGCCGGCGGCGGTGCCGGGGAGGGCGGCGCGGTACCGGGCCAGGTCGGCCGCCAGGAAGGCACGCAGTCGGGCGCTCTCCCGCGCCGCCTCGTCGAGCGACTCGGCCAGGCGGAGGCAGTCCTGGACGTCCTCCTCGGCCGGGACGGGGCTGGGGTTCAGGGCGAGGGCGAGGGCGCGGCGGAGCACACGCAGCTCCTCCGCACCGAACGCCAGGCCACCGCGGGGTCCGTATGGCGTGGGCATAGGGCGACGATACGCGCTAATCAGACAAACCGGGTGTGGTTCGCGGGCGTGGCGTGGGGGGTGCACTCCGGTGGGTGGTGCGCTGGGCGCCTGCGGGGTGGGGCGTGGGGGTGTGCGGGCCGGGGGCCGTGGGCGGGAGGGACGGGTGTACGGGTCCCTTCCCGCCGTCGCGGGGCCGTCCGGCCAGGGGAGTTCAGAGGCGTGAGACGTTGCGTTCGTAGACGAGGCGGAGGCCGATCAGAGTCAGCCAGGGTTCGTGTTCGTCGATGACCGAGGATTCGCCGAGGACCATCGGGGCCAGGCCGCCCGTCGCGATGACCGTGACGTCCCGGGGGTCGTCCGCCAGCTCGCGGGCCATGCGGTTGACGACACCGTCGACCTGGCCGGCGAAGCCGTACACGATGCCCGCCTGCATCGCCTCGACCGTGTTCTTGCCGATGACGCTGCGCGGCCGGGCCACCTCGATCTTGCGGAGCTGGGCGCCCTTGACGCCGAGCGCCTCCACGGAGATCTCGATGCCGGGCGCGATGACCCCGCCGACGTACTCCCCGCGCCCGGACACCGCGTCGAACGTCGTCGCCGTGCCGAAGTCGACGACGATCGCGGGGCCACCGTAGAGGTCGACCGCGGCGACCGCGTTGATGATGCGGTCCGCGCCGACCTCCTTGGGGTTGTCGGTGAGGATCGGGACGCCCGTCTTGACGCCCGGTTCGACGAGGACGGCGGGGACGTCGCCGTAGTAGCGGCGGGTGACCTCGCGCAGTTCGTGCAGGACCGAGGGGACGGTCGCGCAGATGGCGATGCCGTTGATGCCGTCGCCGAGTTCGTCGCCGAGCAGCGGGTGCATGCCCATCAGGCCCTGGAGGAGGACCGCCAGCTCGTCGGCCGTGCGGCGCGCGTCCGTGGAGATGCGCCAGTGTTCGACGATCTCCTCGCCGTCGAACAGACCGAGGACGGTGTGGGTGTTGCCTACGTCGATCGTCAGCAGCATGGGTGTTCCACCTACTCCGCCGCTCGCAGGTCCAGGCCGATGTCGAGGATCGGGGAGCTGTGGGTGAGGGCTCCCACGGCGAGGTAGTCCACGCCCGTGTCGGCGTACGCCTTGGCGTTGTCCAGGGTGAGCCGGCCGGACGCCTCCAGGGCGGCGCGGCCGTCCACCAGGGCGACCGCCTCCGCGCACTCGCCCGGCGTGAAGTTGTCCAGCAGGATCAGGTCGGCGCCGGCGTCGAGGACCTCGCGGAGCTGGTGCAGGGTGTCGACCTCGACCTCGACGGGGACGTCGGGGAAGCGGTCGCGGACCGCCTGGAAGGCCGCGGCGACGCCGCCCGCGGCGACCACGTGGTTGTCCTTGACCAGGGCCGCGTCGGAGAGGGACATGCGGTGGTTGACGCCGCCGCCGCAGCGCACGGCGAACTTCTCCAGGCCGCGGAGTCCGGGGGTCGTCTTGCGGGTGTCGCGGACCCTCGTCCTGGTGCCGTCCAGGGCGTCGGCCCAGGCGCGCGTGGCGGTCGCGATGCCGGAGAGGCGGCACAGGAGGTTCAGGGCGCTGCGTTCGGCGGTGAGCAGGTCGCGGGTGCGGGTGGTGACGGAGAGGAGCTTCTGGCCGGGTTCGATCCGGTCGCCGTCCGCCACGTGCCGCTCGACCTCGAACTCGTCCGTGCAGACCACGGAGAGGACCGCCTCGGCGACCCGGAGGCCCGCCACCACGCCGGCCTCGCGGGCGGTGAAGTCGGCGGTGGCGACCGCGTCCTCGGGGATCGTCGCGACCGTCGTCACGTCCACGCCGTGGGCGAGGTCCTCCTGGACGGCGACGTTGGCGATGTCCTCGACCTCGACGGGGTCGAGGCCGGCGTCGGTCAGGAGCTGGGCGAGCGCGGGGTCGAGGCCGCACTCCAGGTAGTCCTCGTCGGCCCCGCAGGCGCAGTTGTCGCCGCAGCCTCCGTCGGAGGCGAGGGGAAGGTCGTGGCTGGTCACGTCGGTCACTGCTCCTGGGGGTTCTGCGTCGGCTGTGCGGTCGGGGGAAAGTCTGCGGTCTCGGTGGTGCGCACGGCGAGTGCCCGGTCGGGTGCAACGCGTACGACGATGTGACGGCGCCAGTTGACGTCGTCCCGGTCGGGGCGGTCCTCGCGCCAGTGGCAGCCGCGGGTCTCCTCGCGCAGCGCGGCGGCGGCGACCAGGACGCGGGCCACGGTCAGCAGGTTGGTGGCCTCCCAGGTGTCCACCCCGGGCTCGGCGGTCTTGCCGTGCTCCCGGAGGGCCTCCCGGGCCTCGGTGTGCAGGCGGTGCAGCCGGTCGGCGGCTCGGGCGAGGGAGTCGGCGGAGCGCAGGACGCCGGCGCCCTCGGACATGATCCGCTGGATGGCGAGCCGGTCCTCGGGGGGCAGCAGGGGGTGCTCGGCGGTCGCCGGGTGCGGGGGCGTGTGCGGCACGCGCGGCGCGTGGAGGGTGCCGTCGGCCCGGCGGGCCGCGATGTCGGCGGCGATCCGCTCGGCGTAGACGAGGCCCTCCAGGAGGGAGTTGGAGGCCAGCCGGTTGGCGCCGTGCACGCCGGTGCAGGCGACCTCCCCGCACGCGTAGAGGCCGGGCACCGTGGTCCGGCCCCGGGTGTCGGTGCGGACGCCGCCGGAGGCGTAGTGGGCGGCCGGGGCGACCGGGACGGGCTCGGTGACCGGGTCGATGCCGTGGGCGCGGCAGGCGGCGAGGATGGTCGGGAAGCGGTGCTCCCACATGTCGGCGCCGAAGTGCCGGGCGTCCAGGTACATGTGGTCGGCGCCCTGCTCCCGCATGCGGCGCATGATGCCCTTGGCGACGATGTCGCGGGGGGCGAGTTCGGCGAGTTCGTGCTGCCCCCGCATGAAGCGCACGCCGTCGGCGTCCACCAGGTGGGCGCCCTCTCCGCGTACCGCCTCCGAGACCAGCGGCTGCTGCCCTTCCGCGTCCGGGCCGAGGAAGAGCACGGTGGGGTGGAACTGGACGAACTCCAGGTCGCTGACCTCGGCGCCCGCGCGCAGCGCGAGGGCCACGCCGTCGCCGGTGGACACGGACGGGTTCGTCGTCGCCGCGAAGACCTGGCCCATGCCGCCGGTGGCGAGGACGACGGCGGGGGCGTGGACGGCTCCCACGCCGTCGTGCTGGCCCTCGCCCATGACGTGCAGGGTGACGCCCGCGGTGCGGCCCTCGGCGTCCGTGAGCAGGTCCAGGACGAGCGCGTTCTCCACGGTGCGCAGGCCACGCCCGCGTACCGCCTCGACGAGCGCGCGGGAGACCTCGGCGCCCGTGGCGTCGCCCCCGGCGTGCGCGATGCGGCGGCGGTGGTGGCCGCCCTCGCGGGTGAGCTGGATGCCGCCCTGGTCGTCGGTGTCGAAGTGGGCGCCGGTGTCGATCAGCCGGCGTACGGCGCCGGGGCCCTCGGTGACCAGGAGGCGGACCGCCTCCTCGTCGCACAGGCCGACGCCGGCCACCAGGGTGTCGTCCAGGTGCTGGCCGGGGGTGTCGCCCTCGCCGAGGGCGGCGGCGATGCCGCCCTGCGCCCAGCGGGTGGAGCCGTCGTCCAGGCGGGCCTTGGTGACGACGACGGTGCTCAGTCCGGCCGCCTCGCAGCGCAGGGCGGCGGTGAGGCCGGCGACGCCGGAGCCGACGACGACCACGTCCGCGTCGAGGGCCCAGCCGGGCGCGGGGGCGTGCAGTCGTATGCCTGTGCCGGTCACGAGGCGGCTCCGAAGGTGAGGGGGAGGTTGTCGATCAGCCGGGTGGTGCCGACCCGCGCGGCGACGGCGAGGACCGCCTCGCCGGTGAAGTCGTCGTCGATCTCGGTGAAGTCGGCAGGGTCGACCAGGGCCAGGTAGTCGAGCCGCAGCGGCGGCTGGAGGCGGGCGGCGTCGTCCAGGACCGCGCGGGCGGCGGCGCGGACGGCGGCCGGGCTGACGGCCGCCTTGGCGACGGCGTGCGCGTCGGCCGCCGCGCGGGACTCGCCGAGGGCGCTGAGCGCCTCGGCACGCGCGGGAGCGGCGGGCGTCTCACGCGCCCGTGCGCGCAGCGCCTCCTGGGCGGCGTGCCGGTCGCGGCCGGCGAACAGCGCCTGGGACAGCGCGAGGGCCGTACGGCGTTCCCCGGGCGTCAGGTAGCGGTTGCGGCTGGAGAGGGCGAGGCCGTCCTCCTCGCGGACGGTGGGCACGCCGACGATCTCCACGCCGAAGTTCAGGTCGCGCACCATGCGGCGGATCAGCGCGAGCTGCTGGGCGTCCTTCTGCCCGTACAGCGCCACGTCGGGGCGGGTGAGGTGGAGCAGCTTGGCGACGACCGTGAGCATGCCGTCGAAGTGGCCGGGGCGGGAGGCGCCCTCCAGGCGTCCGCCCATGGGGCCCGCGGTGACGCGGACCTGGGGTTCGCCGCCGGGATAGACCTCGTCGACGGACGGGGCGAAGACGACGTCCGCGCCCGACTGCTCGGCGATCTTGACGTCGGCGTCCAGGGTGCGGGGGTAGCGGTCGAGGTCCTCGCCGGCGCCGAACTGCAGCGGGTTGACGAAGACGGTGACGACGACCTCGCCGTCCGGGCCGGCCAGCGAGCGGGCGGCGCGGATCAGGGTGGCGTGGCCCTCGTGCAGGGCGCCCATGGTCATCACGACGGCCCGGCGGCCGTGCCGCACGCGTGCGTGCAGTTCGCCGGCGGTGCTCAGCAGGGCGATGGTCATCGGGCGGTCCCTTCGGTCCCGTCGGCGAGGACGCCGAGCAGGTCTTCGGCGAGTTCCGGCTTGAGCAGTCCGTGCGCGAGCGCGCGGTCGGCGGTCGCGCGGGCCATCGCCAGGTAACCGGCGACGGCCCCCGGGGCGTGCGCGCGCAGTTGCCGGACGTGCGCGGCGACCGTGCCGGCGTCGCCGCGGGCGACGGGGCCGGTGAGGGCGGCGTCGCCGGAGCGCAGGGCGTTGTCGAGGGCGGCGCCGAGCAGCGGGCCGAGCATCCGGTCGGGGGCACCGACCCCGGCGGTGCGCAGCAGGTCCAGGGACTGGGCGACCAGGGTGACCAGGTGGTTGGCGCCGAGGGCGAGGGCCGCGTGGTACAGCGGGCGCTTCTCCTCGTCGATCCACTCGGGTTCGCCGCCCATCTCGATGACGAGGGCCTCGGCGGCGAGGCGCAGTTCCTCGGGGGCGGTGACGCCGAAGGAGCAGCCGGCCAGCCGCTGGACGTCGACGGGGGTGCCGGTGAAGGTCATCGCCGGGTGCAGGGCGAGCGGCAGGGCGCCGGCCCGCAGGGCGGGGTCGAGGACCTTCGCGCCGTACCGCCCGGAGGTGTGGACGAGCAACTGCCCCGGGCGGACCGCGCCCGTCTCGGCGAGCCCGGCGACCAGGCCGGGCAGGGCGTCGTCGGGGACCGTCAGCAGCACCAGTTCGGCGTGCCGGAGGACCTCGGCGGGCGGCATCAGCGGGACGTCGGGCAGGAGTGCGGCGGCCCGCCGCCGCGATGCCTCGGAGACGGCCGAGGCGGCCACCGGGCGGTGCCCGGCCAACTGGAGGGACGCGGCCAGCGCGGGGCCCACGCGGCCGGCGCCTACGACGCCGACGGTGAGCCGCGCGGGGCGGTCCCTGGGATCGGGCTGTGGGGTTGTGTTCACGCGAGGGCGACCTTCCCGTTCCAGTCCGCTCTGGGTACCGGACGATTTCTCGTCATGTTAACGCGATCTGTTGGGGGGTGTTCTGTTGTCCACAGGCTGTGGGTTTCTCCGGCGCGGGGCCCCGGAGCACATCCGGCACACGCGCGTACATCAGTGGGGCGGGGGTGCCCGGTGGGACCGGGGTGCCCGGGTCGGTCGCCGCACGGCATGATCCGGGCATGAGCGATAGTGAGCAGCAGGACGGCCGGCGGACGGCGGAGGCCACCCGGGCCGAGGGGCGGCGGGAGCTGCGGGAGCGGCGCGTGGCCGCCCAGCGCGGTGCCCGGCGCGTACTGGCCCGTCCGGGCTTCGCCGGCACCCTGCGCGAGCGCCTGGCCGTGCTGGACGGCGCCGGGGAGCTGTACGACCTGGACGCGCCGGCCGACATGTACGGCAACGGCGTCGTCGAGGAACTGGAGGAGCGGACCGCCGCTCTGCTCGGCACGGAGGCCGCCGCGTTCTTCCCGACCGGCACGATGGCCCAGCAGGTGGCCCTGCGCGTCTGGGCGGGCCGTACCGGCGGCCCGGTGGTCGCCCTGCACGCGCTCAGCCATCCCCAGGTGCACGAACGGGACGCGTTCAGCCAGGTCAGCGGTTTGCGGCCGGTGGAGCTGACCAGCGCGCCCCGGCAGCCCACCGCCGACGAGGTACGGGACTTCGCGGAGCCGTTCGGCACGCTGATGCTGGAGCTGCCGCTGCGCGACGCCGGGTATCTGCTGCCGACCTGGGAGGAGCTGACCGAGGTCGTCGCCGCCGCGCGGGAGCGGGACGCGGTGGTCCACTTCGACGGGGCCCGCCTGTGGGAGGCGACCACGCACTTCGGCCGGTCCCTCGCGGAGATCGCGGGCCTGGCGGACAGCGTCTACGTGTCGTTCTACAAGTCGCTCGACGGCTTCGGCGGCGCCGCGCTGGCCGGGCCGCGGACGCTGGTGGACGAGGTGAAGACCTGGCGGCACCGTTACGGCGGCATGGTCTTCCAGCAGTTCCCGACGGCCCTGGCGGCGCTGGCCGGCCTCGAACGGGAGCTGCCCCGGCTGCCCCGGTACGTCGCCCACGCCCGCGTGGTGGCCGCCGCGCTGCGCGAGGGCCTCACGGCGGCCGGGCTGCCGTGGGCGCGGGTGCACCCCGAGGTGCCGCACACCCATGAGTTCCAGGTCTGGCTGCCGTACGACGCCGATGCCGTCGCCGAGGCGGCGGTCCGGCAGGGCGAGGAGTCGGACACGCTGCTGTTCTCCCGCGCGTGGCACGCCCCGGGTCCCGGGCTCGCCATGACGGAGGTCAGCGTGACGGCGGCGGGCCTGGAGTGGACGGCGGACGACGTACGCGCGGCGACCGCGGACTTCACGGCCCGCCTGAAGGAGACGGCCGGCGGGTGACCCGGCCGGACGGCGCCCACCCTCACGGCCCGCCTGAAGGAGACGGCCGGTGGGTGACCCCGGCCGGACGGCGCCCACCGGCCCTCGGGACCGGCCACAGGCCGGCCGGGGGCGGCCCTGGGGTGGCTCGGGGGCGGCTCGGCGGCCCTGGGGCGGCGGGCCCCGGGTCGGCTCGGGGGCGGCCCGTGGGTGGCCCGTGGGTGGGGGTCAGCCCATGGAGCGCGGCCGGGCCGGTGACAGGCGGCCCAGGGCGTGCCGCACGGCGTACCGCAGGCGTCCGTGCGCCGGGCGTCCGGCGATGACCGCGCGGAAGCGCCGTTCGTCGCGTGCGGCGCGCAGCACGCTCAGGTCGTGGGTGCCGGGCGGGGGCGGCGGTGGCGCGCCGAGCTGATGGGCGCGGTAGGTGTCGATGAGGTACTGCTGGGTGACGCTCATGGGGATCGGCCTCTCGGGACGGAAAGCCTGGGTGGCGGCCGGTGACGGGCCCCGGTGGTTCCAGCCTGCCCCGCCCCGGCGGCCGTGTCGCGCCGATTGACGCCGGGCGTCAACCCGGGGCCGCCGATTGACGGCGGGCGTCAATCGGGACGGCGTTGTCGGTGCCGGGGTGCACCATGAGGGCATGAGCGTGCGCATCGACATCACGGGGCTGCGGCCGGAGCGGGTCACCGTCGTGCCCTCGCCCCTGGCCGAGCTGTGCATGGCGCTGCACGCGCTGTCCGAACCGGGTCACCACCCCGGTCTCCAGGGCTGGGTCACCGGCGTCACCGCCCGCCTCGACTCGCATCTGGCCGACCGGATGAGCGAGGCCGACTTCCTGTGGCGGACCACGTTCTCGGACCTGTTCATGCCGTTCGCCGGCGTCCCCGGCCGCACCACGCTGCCCGGCACCACCCTCGCCGAGGACCTGGACCTGCTGGACAAGCTGTCGGACGAGCAGTTCGTGGACGCGGCCCTGGAGTTCACCTGCGCCCTGGCGTACAGCACGCCCGGGGCGTCGGCGCTGGCCGACGCCGGGGCGCGCCGCCGCGCCCTGGACCTGGCCGCCGCGCGGGGCCCGCGCCAACTGCGGTTCGCCGAGAAGCTGCTGTCCGACCCGCCGCGCATCCGCGCCTGGCTGCGCCAGTTCCTGGCCGACTGCGACGAGGCGTTCTTCGCGGACGCCTGGTCCCGGCTGCGGCACCAGCTCGCCGCGGACGCCCGGCACAAGACGGAGCTGCTGCGCCGCAAGGGCCTGGCGGAGGCGCTGGCCGCGGTCTCCCCGGCGGTCGCGCTGGACGAGGGGGCCGCGCGGATCACCGTCGACAAGCTCGCCGACGGCCGTACGACGACGGGAGACGGCGGTCTGCTGCTCCTGCCGACCAGTTTCGGCTGGCCCCACCTGTCCGTCCTGCACCGGTACGGCTGGCAGCCGGTGCTGCACTACCCGGTGGCCTCGCACGACCCGGCCGACCCGCCGTCGGTCGAGCAGCTAGCCCTGCGGATGACCGCGCTGTCCCACCCGGTGCGGATGCGGATCTGCCGCTACCTGGGGCGCAGCGCGTACACCACCAGTGAGCTGGCGCAGGCGCACGGCGTGACGCCTCCGGAGATATCCCGGCACCTGGCCGTGCTGAAGAAGGCCGGCCTGCTGATCACCCGCCGTCGCGGGCGGTACGTCCTGCACCAGCTCGACGTGACCGTGGTGGCCAGGCTGGGCAGCGACTTCCTGGAGGCCATCCTCCGGTAGCGGCGACGCCCCGCGCGGGCGTCGGGCGGACGGGGGGTGCCGCATCCGCGCGGGGCCCCGGACGCACCGGCCGTGCCGCACCCGCGCGAGACGTCAGTCGAACCGGATGTGCCGCATCCCGACCCCGGCCTGTCGCACCCGGGTGCGCAGGGCGCCCTCGTCGTTGGGCCGCAGCGTCAGCCCGGCGAGGGCGGCGATGCGGTCGGCGGTCCGCGGGACGTTCATGTGGTCCGTCCACAGGTGCTCGGCGAACTCGGGCTCGCTCAGCCGTTCCAGGCAGTGGTCGAGCCGCCGCTCCGCCCAGCTCTCCCGGCGCGGCCCGGGACGCTTCCCGGCGGCGTACGACAGGAGGTGTCCGAGGACCGGGACCGGGACCGGTCAGCCGGGTCCGCCGCCGGCCCGTACCAGCCCGGTCTCGTAGGCCAGGACGACCACCTGCACCCGGTCCCGGAGGCCCAGTTTGGTCAGGATGCGGCCCACGTGCGTCTTCACGGTCGCCTCCGACAGCACCAGCCGGGCCGCGATCTCCCCGTTGGACAGTCCCTGCGCGACCAGCACCATCACCTCGCGCTCGCGTTCGGTGAGCCGGGCGAGTTCCTTGTGCTGCGGCTGCTGGGTGCTGCTGGGCAGCATCGGCGCGAAGCGGTCCAGCAGGCGCCGGGTGGTCGAGGGGGCGACCACCGCGTCACCGCTGTGCACCGAACGGATGGCGGTGAGCAGTTCGCCGGGCGGCACGTCCTTGAGCATGAAGCCGGAGGCACCGGCCTTCAGCGCGGAGAACGCGTACTCGTCGAGGTCGAAGGTGGTCAGGATGAGCACCTTGGGGGCGTCCGGGTCCTGGCAGATCCGGCGGGTGGCCTCCACGCCGTCCAGCTTGGGCATCCGGACGTCCATCAGCACGACGTCCACGGCGGTCGAACGCAGCACCTCCAGGGCCTCGACGCCGTCGCCCGCCTCCGCGACGACCTCCATGTCCGCCTGGGCCGCGAGCACCATCCGGAACCCGGTGCGCAGCAGCACCTGGTCGTCGACGAGCATCACGCGGATCGTCATCGGGGCCTCTTCCGTGTTCTCTTGCCGGGGTCCGGTGGCAGGCGGGCCCGCCTGCCACCGGGTGAGCTTGTTACAGGTGTCAACGCGACGCACGCGTGTGTACGGATGCGTCAGTGCGCGGGTTTGAGGGGCAGCAGGGCACTGATGCGGAATCCTCCGCCGGGGCGCGGGCCGGCGTCCAGCGTGCCGCCCACCATGCCGACCCGTTCCCGCATGCCGATCAGTCCGTGGCCGCGGCCGTCGAAGCCGCCCTCCTCGTACAGCTCGTGCGGGGCGCCCTTGCCGTCGTCCTCGACCAGCAGGCCGAGCCCGTCGTCGAAGTAGACCAGGCGGACACTGGCGCCCGCGTCGGGCCCGGCGTGCTTGCGGGTGTTGGTCAGCGCCTCCTGCACGATGCGGTACGCGGTCAGCTCGACGCCGCTGGGCAGCGGGCGGGGCGTGCCCTCGACCTTGAAGTCCACCGGCAGCCCGGAGCCCCGGCACTGCTCGACCAGGTCCTCTATCTGCTGGACGTCGGGCTGCGGCACGTACTCGCCGGCCTCCTGGTGCTCGCCGGTGCGCAGCACGCCGAGCAGGCGGCGCATCTCGGCGAGGGCCTGGCGGCCGGTGGAGGAGATGGTCTCCAGGGCCTTCTTCGCCTGGTCGGGCGCGGCGTCGAGGACGTAGGCCGCGCCGTCGGCCTGCACCACCATCACCGAGACGTTGTGCGCGACCACGTCGTGCAGCTCGCGTGCGATACGGGCGCGTTCGGCGGCGACCGCGACCTTGGCCTGCGCCTCGCGCTCCTTCTCCAGCCGGGCGGCGCGCTCCTCCAGTTGCGCGAAGTACGCGCGGCGGGTGCGGATGGAGTCGCCGAGCACCCAGGCCAGCGCGAACGGCACCGCCTGGAACACGGTCAGCGCCACGTTGCCCGCGACGCCCGTCTCGCTGCTGGGCCAGCGCGACTGCGCCAGCGGCGCCGCGCACAGCCCCGTGGTGAGCGCCAGCCGGGACGCCCACCGGGCGCCGGTCGCGGCCACCGTGTAGACGATCACCAGCATGGCGAAGTCGGCGGGCATGGTGGACACGTCCAGCGCCAACTGCGCCACGCCGATGACCCCCGCCAGGACGAGCATCCTCTCCGGCACCCGCCGGCGCAGCGCGATCACCAGGCACAGCAGGACGGCGACGGGGACGATCAGGAGGGGGGAGTCCGTACCGGTGTTCGCCTGACTCGCGCCCGCGGACACCAGGGTGAGCCCGAGCAGGACGAGGGCCCAGAAGCTGTCGACCCCGGTCGGGTGCCTGCGGATGAAGTCGTAGAGGCGCTGCACGTAACCCAGCGTAGGGAAGCGCGATAGGTGCAGGGGTCAACCGGAGGGCCGATCCCGAACGGGCGCGCGTACTCCGCAAGGTGGAGGTCTCGCGCACCCGTGCGCCCTCGCTGGCCTAGCCTGAGCCGGTGACGGCTGGGACGACAGGGGCTGAAGACGACTCGCGAGGCTGGCGGGGCTGGGGCGAGGCGGCGCGGGACGCGCTGTACGGGCCGGGTGGCTTCTACCGGGGGCCCGCCGGTCCCGCCGCGCACTTCCGTACGTCCGTGCACGCGTCGCCGCTGTTCGCCGGGGCCGTGGCGAGGCTGCTGTGCCGGGTCGACGAGGCGCTGGGCCGGCCCGCGGGGCTGGACTTCGTGGACATGGCGGCCGGTCGCGGCGAACTGGTCACCGGGGTGCTCGCCGCGCTGCCCGCCGGTGTGCGCGCACGCGTGCGCGGGTACGCCGTCGAGCTGGCCGACCGTCCCGAGGGCCTCGATCCCCGCGTGGTGTGGCGCCGCGAACCGCCGCGCGGCATCACGGGCCTGCTGTTCGCCAACGAGTGGCTGGACAACGTCCCCGTGGAGGTCGCCGAGGTGGACGCCACGGGCGTGCCCCGGCGGGTGCTGGTCCGGGACGACGGGACCGAGCGGCTCGGGGAGCCGGTGGGCGGGGCGGCGGCCGAGTGGCTGGCCCGCTGGTGGCCGCTGCCGCCCGAGGAGGGCCTGCGGGCCGAGATCGGGCTCCCCCGCGACCTGGCGTGGGCGTCCGCCGTGTCGGCGCTGGACCGCGGCCTCGCCGTCGCCGTCGATTATGCCCACACCCGCGCCGCGCGCCCGCCGTTCGGCACCCTGACGGGCTTCCGGGACGGCCGGGAGACCCCGCCCGTCCCGGACGGCACCCGCGACATCACGGCCCATGTGGCGCTGGACGCGTGCGCGGCGGCGGGGGCGGTGGCGGTGGCGGTGAGCGGCTCGGGGGCGGGGGACGGGGGTACGGAAACCGTGGCCGACGGGGGCGGCGCGAACACGGGAACCAGCGCGGGATCGGGGACCGGCGCGGGAGCGGGCGTGCGCGCCCCGGCCGGCGCCCTCCCGGCCCCCCGTACGCTCCCCCAGCGCGACGCGCTCCGCGCCCTGGGCGTCACCGGCGCGCGTCCCCCTCTCGCCCTCGCCTCCACGGACCCGGCCGCCTACGTGCGTGCCCTCGCGCGGGCCGGTGAGGCCGCCGAGCTGACCGCGCCCGGCGGGCTCGGCGACTTCCGGTGGCTGGTGCAGCCGGTCGGCGTCACCGGGCTATTTGTCGATGTCCCCGACCACGAAGAACATTGACCCGAGGATCGCCACCATGTCCGCCACCAGCGTCCCGGGCAGCAGTTCGGTGAGCGCCTGGATGTTGTTGAACGAGGCCGACCGCAGCTTCAGCCGGTACGGCGTCTTCTCGCCCTTGCTGACCAGGTAGTAGCCGTTGATGCCGAGCGGGTTCTCGGTCCACGCGTAGGTGTGCCCCTCGGGCGCCTTGAGCACCTTGGGCAGCCGCTGGTTGATCGGTCCGGGCGGCAGCCCGGCGATCCGGTCCAGGCACGCGTCGGCGAGGTCGAGCGCGTTGTGCGTCTGGGCCAGCAGGCACTCGAACCGGGCCAGGCAGTCGCCCTCGTCGCGGGTGACGACATCGAGGACGTCCTGGAGGTCGCCGTACGCCAGGTACGGCTCGTCGCGGCGCAGGTCGAGGTCGACGCCCGAGGCACGCGCGATCGGGCCGCTGACGCCGTACGCGTGCACGGCCTCGGGGCTGAGGACGCCCACGCCCCGGGTGCGGCCCCGGAAGATCTCGTTGCCGAGCACCAGGTCGTCGAAGACGTCCATCCGGGACCGTACGGCGGAGACGGCGGCACGCGTGCGTGCCGTCCAGCCCGCCGGCAGGTCCTCCTTGAGGCCGCCCACGCGGTTGAACATGTAGTGCATCCGCCCGCCGGAGACCTCCTCCATGACGTTCTGGAGGACCTCGCGCTCGCGGAACGCGTAGAAGACCGGGGTGATGCCGCCCAGCTCCAGCGGATAGGAGCCGAGGAACATCAGGTGGTTGAGCACCCGGTTCAGCTCGGCGAGCAGCGTGCGCGTCCACACCGCCCGCTCGGGCACCTCCATGCCGAGCATCCGCTCGACGGCCAGGACGACGCCCAGCTCGTTGGAGAACGCCGACAGCCAGTCGTGGCGGTTGGCGAGCACGATGATCTGCCGGTAGTCGCGCGCCTCGAACAGCTTCTCCGCGCCGCGGTGCATATAGCCGATCACGGGCTCCGCGCGGGTGATGCGCTCACCGTCCAGCAGCAGCCGCAACCGCAGCACGCCGTGCGTGGAGGGGTGCTGCGGCCCGATGTTCAGCACCATGTCGGTGCTCTCCGCGGCGCCGCCGATACCGACCATGGTCTCCGTCGTAGGAGTCATGGACCCAGTCTCCCCTACGTACGCTGGCCCCATGGAGACGGGGAGCCCGCACAGTACGGGTACGGGTACGGGTACGGGGGACGGGCCGGCGTGGACCGGGCTGCCGCCGGGGCTGCTGCGGATGCGGCGACTGCTGCTGGTGGTGTGGCTGGGGCTGCTGGCCCTCGCCGCGGGCGTCCTGCCGGGCGTGTTCGCGGGTCCGGCGTGGGCGGTGTTCGCACTGCTGCCGCTGGCGGCGCTGGCCTGGGGCTGGGTGCTGCTGGGGCGCAACTGGCGTTCCTGGCGGTACGCCGAGCGCGCCGACGACCTGCTGATCAGCCGGGGCGTGCTGTGGCGTGAGGAGACGGTCGTGCCGTACGGGCGGATGCAACTGGTCGAGGTGACGTCCGGGCCGGTCGAGCGGCACTTCGGGCTGGCCAGCGTGCAGTTGCACACGGCCGCCGCGGCGACCGACGCGACGATCCCGGGCCTCGACCCGGCCGAGGCGGAACGGCTGCGCGACCGGCTCACCGAGCTGGGCGAGGCCAGGTCGGCGGGCCTGTGACCATGACCGGCCCCAAGGACGCCCCCGACGACCCGGACGCCACACGCGCCGCTCCGGGCCCCGCGGACACCCCGAAAACCGCGAGCACCGCGAGCACCACGAGCACCGCGGACACCGCGAGCACCACACCCACCCCACCCACCCCACGCACCGCACGCCCCGTGACCGAGCGCCGACTGCACCCCGTCACGCCCCTCAGGCGGGCCTGGGCGCCTGTCGCGGTGCTGGTCGGCTGGGCGGTGCACGATCCCGACCAGGCGCAGCGCCAGCTCACCCGGCTGACCACCACGACCCTGCTGGTCGGCATCGCCGTCCTCATCCCGGCCGCCGCCCTGTACGGCTTCCTGACCTGGTGGTTCACCCACTTCGCGGTGACCGACACGGAACTGCGCATCCGTACCGGACTGCTGTTCCGGCGGACCGCGCACATCCGGCTGGAACGGGTCCAGGCCATCGACGTCACCCAGCCGCTGCTGGCCCGGGTCGCGGGCGTCGCCAAACTCCGGCTCGACGTCATAGGCACCGGCAAGAAGGACGAGCTGGCGTTCCTGGGCGCGGACGAGGCCCGCGCGCTGCGCGCCGAGCTGCTCGCGCGGGCGGCCGGTTTCGCGCCCGAGACCGCCCACGAGGTCGGCGAGGCGCCGTCGACCCGGTTGCTGAACGTGCCGCCCGGCGTCATCGCCGTCGCGCTGCTGCTGACCGGCGCGACCTGGGGGACGCTGGCCGCCGCCGTCGTCGTACCGGTGCTGCTGTGGCTGGCCACCCACAGCCTGTGGACGGTCCTCGCGACCGCCGTACCGCTGGCCGGCGCGGCGGGGGCGCGCACGGTGGGGCGGTTCGTGACGGAGTACGACTGGACGGTGGCCGAGTCGCCGGACGGGCTGCGCGTCGACCGGGGGCTGCTGGACCGCACCCACGAGACGGTGCCGCCGGGCCGGGTGCAGACCGTCCGGATCGTCCAGCCGCTGCTGTGGCGGCGGCGCGACTGGGTGCGGGTCGAGCTGGACGTGGCCGGATCGTCGAACTCCGCGCTGCTGCCCGTCGCCCCGCGCGAGATCGCCGAGGCCCTCGTCGCACGCGTGCTGCCCGGCGCGACCGTGCCGCCGCGCTCGGCACTGTCCCGTCCGCCGCGCCGGTCCTGGCGGTGCGCGCCGCTGTGGTGGCGCGGTTACGGGCTCGCCGTCACCGACGCGGTGTTCGCCGCGCGGTACGGGCTGCTGCGGCGCTCCCTGGTGCTGGTGCCGCACGCCAAGGTGCAGAGCGTCCGGCTCACCCAGGGCCCGTGGCAGCGCCTGGCGCGGGTGGCCGACGTCCGCGTGGACACCGGCGCCGGCAAGACGGTCACCGCGAAGCTGCGCGACGCCGGGGAGGCGGCGGAGCTGCTGCGGGCCCAGGCGGAACGCTCCCGCACCGGACGGCGCGACGCCCGGCCGGACCGCTGGATGGCCGGGAACTGAGCCGCCCGGACCGGACGGCGGTTCCTCAGGAGACCGCGCTGCGCAGCCCCTCCAGGTCGATCTGCTCGGTCTCGTCGTGCTCGGTCAGGTCGATCACCTGGCCGGTCTCCCGGGCGTCCGCGCCGGCCGCCTCGCACCCCGCCTCGGCCTCGGCCCGCGCCTCGGCCTTGTGCAGGGCGAGGGCCTCCTGGCCGACCACGTCGGCGAGGTCCTCGTGCTGCACGGCCTCCAGGGCGCCGGTGTCTTCCGCGTGGCCGGACGGGCCGGAGGTCTGGTTGCCGAAGAAGTCGAAGCCGCCCTCGGCCACCGGTCGCCGCGCGGGCGGCGCGGCCGGGACGACGGCCACGGCGGTCGGCACGGTGAAGTGTCCGGGGGTCCCCGGGGCGGGCTGCGCGGGCTGCGCCGACTGGGCCGACTGGGCCGACCGGTTCGTCTCGGGGGCGGCGGTGCGCTCGTGGGAGTCGGCCGTCCCGGGCCCGTCGTGGGCTCCCGCGTCCTCCGGCGCGGCCTGCCCCCGGGGTTCGTCCTCGGCGGCGGGCTCGGCCGCCGGGTCGGCCTCACGGCCACCGCCGCCGCCACCGTCGCCGTCGTCCCCGCCGTCGCCGTCACCTTCGACGCGGTCGGCGGACTGTACGTCGGTGTCGTCGTCGGCCCGGTCTGCGGCCCGTCCGCCGGCGTCACCCCCGGCCCCACCGGCGGCCGGTACACCGCCGTCACCCCCGGCCCCACCGGCGCCCCGTACGCCGCCGTCACCCCCGGCCCCACCGGCGGCCGGTACACCGCCGTCACCCCCGGCCCCGCCGGCGCCCTCTACGCCGCCATCGCCCGCGACCCCGTCCCCTGCCCGTACGCCGGCACCGTCCCCGGCCCGTACGCCGCCGTCGCCCGCGACCCCACCGGCGGCCCGCGCCTCGCTGCCCGCGTCCCCGGCCGACTCGCCGCCCCCGCCGAGCCGGGCCAGTGCCGAGCCGGCCCGCAGGAACAGCCGCGAGCCCTGCGGGGAGAAGACGGCGGGTGCCTCTCGCCGGGCCGCCGCGGCCTCGTCCGCCGCCTCGTCGCCCGCTTCCGGGGTCCGGCCCGGGGTCTGCGCCGCCGGGGCCGGTCGCGCGGCGGGCAGAGCGGGCGTGGGGGCCACGGCCTCGATCTCCAGCAGGCGGCGGCCCTCCAGGGCGCTGGCGCGCTCGGTCTCCGCCGTGGCGTACCGGCGCAGCAGGGAGGCGTGCTCGTTGCGGAGCTTCGCCAGTTCCGCGCGCTTGGCGCGCAGCCGCTGCTCCAGCTTGCCGCGCAGTTCGCGCGACTCCTCCAGGTCGGACTCCAGTTCGGCGACCCGCTCCTCGTAGCGCCACTCGTCGCTCGCACGCGCCCGCGTGAGGTCGGCGACGCGCTTGCCCGCCTGGGTGTCCCAGTGCCGCATGACGACCGCGCCGAGGATCGCGGTCGCCGCCGCGGCCGCGGCCAGCGCGCGGAGCACCGGCGTCTCGGTGAACACCCAGGGGCCGAGGGCGCAGACGACGGAGACGCCTGCGATCGCCGACGGGGGAAGCAGCCTGTGCAGAGGCGGGGAATGGCGGTGACGTCCACGTGGCATGGCCAGAAACTTACCGCGCGTAGGCGTTTCTTGGCGCCCCGGTCCCGTAAAAACACCGCCGTAACGGAAGTGTTCACCAGGCATCAGAAAAGACCGAGCCATTTGGTCAAGATCGTTTTTGGTGATCGTCCGGCAGCCCCCCGGCGTCGGCGCCCTGACCGCCGGTTTAGCCGCCGATCGGGCCGCCCTGACGCCCAGTCAGTCTCCAACACGTCTCGTCCCGCCTCCCGGCGATTCCGCAATCCCGGACGCCCGGAAAGAGTTCCCCCGGTCTCGGCGGCAAAGGAGGCTCCCGCTCTTTCCCCGGCCCCGAACGACGGCTCGTGCGGCGGGAGTGAACCTCGCCCCCCGAGGCGCCGTCCTAGAGGGCGCAATGTCGCCGGATGCCCGGCTCGGCACCGGACCCACGGTCCCTCGCAGAACAACAGGGTGCGATGTCTGTCAGGACGGATGAGGAAACGACGGGCGCGCTTTTGGGCCCCGTCCACCGCGGGTTCGGCGGCGCCTTCCACCGAGGGATCGGCAGAGCCTGCGCCCTGGCCGGCCTCCTGGACATCGCCGCGGGCGTCTTCCCGCCCTTCCGCCCCGGCCGTACGCCCGCCCTGGCCCCCGTACTCCCCGAGGCGCTCGGCCCGTCGGCGGCGGCCGTGGCGCTCGGCGCCGGAGTGGTGGCACTCCAGTTGACGCACGGTCTGCGGCGCGGCCGACGGCGGGCGTGGCGGGCCGCCGTACTGGTCCTGCCGGTCGGGGCGGCGGCGGCATACGGCTACCAGGGCTCCCCCGTGGGCGCGCTGATCTCGCTGACGCTGCTGTGCGCCCTGCTGCGCCACCGCGACCGGTTCACCGCCCCGCCCGGACCGCGCAGCCGGTGGCGGGCACTGGCCCACCTGGTGCTCATGGGCGCCGGTTCCGTCCTCCTCGGCCTGCTGATCGTCAGCGCCCACCCGCACCGCGTCGTCGGCGACCCGAGCCTGGCCGACCGTCTCACCCACGCCCTGTACGGCCTGTTCGGCGTCGAGGGCCCGGTCGCCTACCGGGGCGCCGCCTCCGCCACGGTCGCCCGCTGCCTCGGCACCCTGGGCCTGCTCACCGCCCTCACCACCCTCCATCTGGTGTTGCGCCCCCGGTACCCCGCCGTCCGTCCGAGCCGGGCGGACGCGGCCCGGCTGCGCGCCCTGCTCGCCGAGCACGGCTGCCCGGCCCGGCCGCTCGGCCGCGACGGACGCGTGGTCTTCTCCCCCAGCGGCCGGGCGGCGGTGACGTACCGCGTCGTCTCCGGCGTGATGCTGGCCGCCGGGGACCCCGTCGGGGACGCCGAGGCGTGGCCCGGCGCCATCGAACGGTTCATGGACGAGGCCCGCGCCCACGCCTGGGTCCCGGCGGTCACGGGCTGCTCCGACAGCGGCGGCGCGGTGTGGGCCCGGGAGACCGGCCTCCTCACGAGTTGCCCCGCGCCCCCTGGGCCTACGCTGAGGGCATGAGCAAGCGAACCGGCCGCCGCCGCGTGGCGGGACTGACCGCATGGGACCGCTGCGCGGTCATGGGGGTCGTCAACGTCACCCCCGACTCGTTCTCCGACGGCGGTCGCTGGTTCGACACGACGGCCGCCATCAAGCACGGCCTCGACCTGGTCGCCGAGGGCGCCGACCTGGTCGACGTCGGCGGTGAGTCCACCCGCCCCGGCGCCACCCGGGTCGACGAGGACGAGGAACTGCGGCGCGTCGTGCCGGTGGTGCGCGGACTGGCCTCCGAGGGCGTCACCGTCTCCGTCGACACCATGCGCGCCAGCGTCGCCGAGCAGTCCCTCGCGGCGGGCGCGGCCCTGGTCAACGACGTCTCCGGCGGCCTCGCCGACCCCCGCATGATCCCGGTCGTCGCGGACGCCGGCGCCCCCTTCGTCGTCATGCACTGGCGCGGCCTGCTGGAGGCCGGCAACGTGCGCGGGACGTACGACGACGTCGTCGCCGAGGTCACCGGCGAACTGCACGCACGCGTGGAGCGCGTCCTGGCGGGCGGCATCGCCCCCGACCGCGTGATCGTCGACCCCGGCCTCGGCTTCTCCAAGGACGCCGAGCACGACCTCGTCCTGCTGGCCCGCCTCGACCGACTGCTGGGCCTCGGCCACCCGCTGCTGGTCGCCGCCTCCCGCAAGCGTTTCCTCGGCCGGGTCCTCGCCGGTCCCGGGGGTTCCCCGCCGCCCGCGCGGGAGCGCGACGCCGCCACCGCCGCGGTCTCCGCGCTCGCCGCCCACGCCGGGGCCTGGGCGGTGCGCGTGCACGAGGTGCGCGCCACGGCGGACGCGGTACGGGTCGCCCGCGCCATCGAGGGAGCACACACCACGGACACCACGGCCGCCGCCAACACCACGGACACCACCGACACCACGCGCGCCACGGACACCACGGCCGCCACCAACACCACGCGCACCACGGACACCACGCGCGCCCACGAAACACCACGCGCGGGAACCGGCGCGCCCCCGGAGCCCGAAGCACCTCCGCAAGCCGGATCGCACTCCGGCGCCGAGGGCGCTGAAGGAGCCCGGTGAGCGCCCCCCACATCGACGTGGAAGAGGTCGAGGCCGCCAACTCGGCCTACTACGAGGCCCAGGAGTCCGGCGACTTCGAACGGCTCACCTCGCTCTGGCTCACCCCGTCCGACCTGGGCGTCGACGAGACGTACCACGACCCGGCGGACACCGGCGTGATCTCCTGCGTGCACCCCGGCTGGCCGGTGCTGACCGGCCGCGGCGAGGTCCTGAGGTCGTACGCGCTGATCATGGCGAACACCGACTACATCCAGTTCTTCCTCACCGACACGCATGTCTCGGTCACCGGCGACACCGCCGTGGTGACCTGCACGGAGAACATCCTCAGCGGCGGCCCCGCCCCCGGCGACGGCGGCGAGCTGGGCCCGCTCGTCGGCCAGCTCGTGGTCGCCACCAACGTGTTCCGGCGCACCGCCGACGGCTGGAAGCTCTGGTCGCACCACGCCTCCCCGGTCCTCGCCGAGACCGACGAGGAGGAGGGCGAGGAATCGCCCTCCTGAGTGGGTACGCGGCTGGAAGACGCCCCTCCCGCGGCCCCGAGGCCCGGCGCTGTCGGTGCCCGCGGGTAGATTCGACCGTGGCCGGTGAGCCGCCCGCACACGGCACCGACCGGCCGAGACCGACGACTGCAGGAGTGATTCGGGTGGATCGTGTCGCGCTGCGCGGCCTGAAGGGCCGTGGGTACCACGGCGTGTTCCCCAAGGAGCGCGAGGACGGCCAGACCTTCCTCGTGGACATCGTCCTTGGCCTGGACACCCGTCCGGCCGCGGCCGACGACGACCTGACGAAGACCGTGCACTACGGCATCGTGGCGGAGGAGGTCGTGGCCGTCGTCGAGGGCGAGCCCGTCAACCTCGTCGAGACGCTCGCCGAGCGCATCGCCCAGGTCTGCCTGAAGCACGAGGGCGTCCAGGAGGTCGAGGTCTGCGTGCACAAGCCGGACGCGCCGATCACGGTCCCCTTCGACGACGTGACCGTCACCATCACCCGGAGCCGAGTATGAGCGCCCCGTTCGCCCAGGGCCCCAGCGACCCGATCGTCCAGCCGGTGCCCGCCTCGGTCGTCGAGCGGGTCGACGCGGCCGACACGACGCTGTCCAACCCCCGGCGCGCGGTCATCTCCCTCGGCGCCAACCTCGGCAACCGGCTGGAGACCCTCCAGGGCGCCATCGACGCGCTGGAGGACACCCCGGGCGTGCGCGTCAAAGGGGTCTCCCCGGTCTACGAGACCGAGCCGTGGGGCGTCGAGCCCGGCACCCAGCCGTCGTATCTCAACGCGGTCGTGGTCCTGAAGACCACCCTGCCCCCGTCCTCCCTGCTGGAGCGGGCGCACGCCGTCGAGGAGGCGTTCCACCGGGTCCGCGACGAGCGCTGGGGCCCGCGCACCCTGGACGTCGACATCGTCTCCTACGCCGACGTGGTCTCCGACGACCCGCGGCTCACCCTGCCCCACCCCCGGGCCCACGAGCGCGCCTTCGTCCTCGCCCCCTGGCACGATCTGGACCCCGGGGCCCGGCTCCCCGGCCGCGGCCCGGTCGCCGACCTCCTGGGCACGGTGACCCGGGACGGCGTCGCCTCCCGCGCCGACCTGGAACTCCGGCTGCCCGAGTAGTCGTTAAGGTCAAGCACGACCACTCGGCGCCGGCACGACCACCTGCGTCGGCACGACCATGTGCGGGGAACCGAAGGGACACCGTGAAAGAGCTGCGCATCAGGACGCTGGCCGGCGTGTTCGCCGTCGCCGGGGTCCTGTGCTGGGCGGGCGCCCGCCTGTGGAACTCGGTCGGGACGCTCCCCAGCGTCCCCCTCGCCGCCCCCCTCGTCCTCGCGGCGATCGCCGCGATCCTGCTGGCCATCGCCCTCTCCCTGCGCGCCCGGCTGCGCGCCCAGCGCGACCGGGTCCCCGGCGCCAAGGGCGTCGACCCGCTGATGGCGGCCCGCGCCGTCGTCTTCGGACAGGCCAGCGCCCTGGTCGCCGCCCTGGTCGCCGGGATGTACGGCGGCACGGCGGTCTTCCTGCTGGAGTCCCTGGAGATCCCCGCCCGCCGCGACCAGGCGATCTACGCCGGCTGCTCGGTCGTGGCCGGCATCGCCGTCATAGCGGCCGCCATGTTCCTGGAGCGGGTCTGCCGGCTCCCCGAGGACGACGACGACCACCCGGGCGCGGCACCGGCGGCGTGACCCCGTGACCCGCGCCGGCGCCCGCTCCGGCGGGCGTCAGCGGGCCATGATGAGGCTCATCGCCTCCGCACGCGTCGCCGCGTCCCGCAACTGGCCGCGCACCGCCGAGGTGAGCGTCTTCGCGCCGGGCTTGCGGATACCGCGCATCGACATGCACATGTGCTCGCACTCCACCACGACGATCACCCCGCGCGGCTCCAGGATCTCCATCAGGGAGTCCGCTATCTGCGTGGTGAGCCGTTCCTGCACCTGCGGACGCCGGGCGTAGACGTCCACGAGACGGGCCAGCTTGGACAGCCCGGTGATCTTGCCGCTGGTGGACGGGATGTACCCGACGTGGGCGACACCGCGGAACGGCACCAGGTGGTGCTCGCACGTCGAGTACACCTCGATGTCCTTGACGAGCACCATCTCGTCATGACCGAGGTCGAACGTCGTCGTCAGCACGTCCTCGGGCTCCTGCCACAGTCCGGCGAAGATCTCCCTGTACGCCCGCGCCACCCGGGCCGGCGTCTCCTTCAGACCCTCGCGGTCCGGGTCCTCGCCGACCGCGATCAGCAGTTCGCGTACGGCGTTCTCCGCCCGTTTCTCGTCGAACTCGCCGATCCGGCCCTGGCCGTCCAGCGTCACGGGGTCGGTCATCTGGTGCCTCGTTCCTGTCTGTCATGCATGGCCCGGAAATGGCCGAATGCCGCAGCCCCCAGGCTAGAACCTGGGGGCTGCGGCATTCATTCCGGGCCGGTGGAGGCCGCCGGGGAGGCCGTGATCAGCTCTCCGGACGGTCCTCCGGAGCGCGCTCCGGGGCCGGGGCGGGCTCCACCGTGGTGCTCTTGGTGGTGATCGACGCCGTCGTGCCGTTCGCCCCGTTCGTCAGGGCCAGCTCCTTGGGGGAGAGCACCGGCGGACGGGTGGACGGCGTACGCCGGGACGAGCCCGTCCACGCGGGACGCGGCGGGCGCTTGACGATCGGCGCGAAGATCTCGGCGATCTCCTCCTTGCCCAGGGTCTCCTTCTCCAGGAGGGCCAGGACCAGGTTGTCGAGGACGTCGCGGTTCTCGACCAGGATCTCCCACGCCTCGTTGTGCGCGGTCTCGATGAGCTTCTTGACCTCTTCGTCGACCAGCGCGGCGACCTCTTCCGAGTAGTCGCGCTGGTGGGCCATCTCCCGCCCGAGGAACGGTTCGGTGTTGTCGCCGCCGAACTTGATGGCACCGAGCCGCTCGGTCATGCCGTACTGCGTGACCATGGCCCGCGCCAGGCCGGTGGCCTTCTCGATGTCGTTGGCGGCACCGGTGGTCGGGTCGTGGAAGACCAGTTCCTCGGCCGCCCGGCCGCCCAGCATGTAGGCGAGCTGGTCGAGCATCTCGTTGCGGGTGGTCGAGTACTTGTCCTCGTCCGGGAGCACCATCGTGTAGCCCAGGGCACGGCCGCGGGACAGGATGGTGATCTTGTGGACCGGGTCGGAGTTCGGTGAGGCCGCCGCGACCAGGGCGTGTCCGCCCTCGTGGTACGCGGTGATCTTCTTCTCCTTGTCCGACATGATCCGGGTCCGCTTCTGCGGTCCGGCCACCACGCGGTCGATCGCCTCGTCCAGCATGTGGTTGTCGATCAGCTTGCGGTCGCTGCGGGCCGTCAGCAGGGCGGCCTCGTTCAGCACGTTGGCCAGATCGGCACCGGTCATGCCGGGCGTGCGCCGGGCGACGGCCGCCAGGTCGACGTCCGGGGCGACCGGCTTGCCCTTCTGGTGGACCTTGAGGATCGCCAGACGGCCCTGCATGTCCGGGCGGTCGACCGCGATCTGCCGGTCGAAGCGGCCGGGGCGCAGCAGCGCCGGGTCCAGGATGTCGGGCCGGTTCGTCGCGGCGATGAGGATCACGCCGCCCTTGACGTCGAAGCCGTCCATCTCGACGAGGAGCTGGTTCAGCGTCTGCTCGCGCTCGTCGTGACCGCCGCCGAGGCCGGCGCCGCGGTGGCGGCCGACCGCGTCGATCTCGTCGACGAAGACGATCGCCGGAGCGTTCGCCTTGGCCTGCTCGAAGAGGTCACGGACCCGGGAGGCACCGACACCGACGAACATCTCGACGAAGTCGGAACCCGAGATCGAGTAGAACGGGACGCCCGCCTCGCCGGCCACGGCCCGAGCGAGCAGCGTCTTGCCGGTGCCGGGGGGCCCGTAGAGCAGCACGCCCTTGGGGATCTTGGCGCCGACGGCCTGGAACTTCGCCGGCTCCTGGAGGAACTCCTTGATCTCGTGCAGCTCCTCGACGGCCTCGTCCGACCCGGCGACGTCCGAGAACGTCGTCTTGGGGGTGTCCTTGGTGATGAGCTTGGCCTTGGACTTGCCGAAGTTCATGACCCGGGAGCCGCCGCCCTGCATCTGATTCATCAGGAACAGGAAGATGATCACGATGAGGATCAGGGGCAGCATGAAGGAGATCAGAATCCCGACGAACGGGTTCTGCTTCGACGGCGAGACCGTGTAGCCGTCCGGGATCTGCTTGTCCTGGTACTTGTTCTGCAGCGTGTTGGCGATGTCCACGCCCTGATCGCCGATGTAGCTCGCCTGGATCTTCGAGCTGCCCTCGACCTTTTCGCCATCCTTGAGCTGGACCTTGATGGTCTGCTCGTCACCGGTGGTCAGTTTGGCCGACTCGACCTTGTTCTGGTTGATCGCCTGGACGACCTGGCCCGTGTCAACCGTCTTGTAGCCGCCGGACGAGCCGACGACCTGCATCAACACGACCACGGCAAGGACGGCCAGCACGATCCACATGACCGGCCCACGGAAGTATCGCTTCACGTCCATCCACACGGAGCGGTGCCGCCCCGTCCCTCCTGCCATAGTGAGTTTGATAAGACAGTTCTTCTGACGGTACCCCAGCCTGGCACCGCGAAGCGGCACGGGAGGGCTGGCGTTCCCCTCTGCATGCTCCAACGGCGCGAGGGCCGCCGGGGTTCCCGGCGCCCCGGCGCGATGCCGCCGAAGGGCCTTGCTAGCCGCCGTAGACGTGGGGTGCGAGCGTGCCGACGAACGGGAGGTTCCGGTACTTCTCGGCGTAGTCCAGGCCGTAGCCGACGACGAACTCGTTGGGGATGTCGAAGCCGACCCACTCCACGTCGATGGCGACCTTGGCGGCGTCGGGCTTGCGCAGCAGCGTGCACACCTTCAGGGAGGCGGGCTCGCGCGAGCCGAGGTTGGACAGCAGCCAGGACAGGGTCAGCCCGGAGTCGATGATGTCCTCGACGATCAGGACGTGCCGGCCCTTGATGTCGGTGTCGAGGTCCTTGAGGATGCGCACCACACCGGAGGACTGGGTGCCCGCGCCGTACGAGGACACCGCCATCCAGTCCATGGTGACCGGGGTGGACAGCGCCCGCGCGAGGTCGGCCATGACCATCACCGCGCCCTTGAGGACCCCTACGATGAGCAGGTCCTTGCCCGCGTACTCCGCGTCGATCTTCGCGGCCAGTTCGGCCAGCTTCGCGTCGATCTCTTCCTTGGTGATGAGCACCTGCTGGAGATCGGCGCCCATGTCTTTCGCGTCCACCCGCATCACTTTCGGTCGTCCCACCGGCCCCGGCCGGGCCACCCGCTCGGCTCCGCCTGGGGCGGCCCTCGCCGGGGTCCGGATTCAGCCTTGCCGGATCACCAGTCTGCCACCCTGCCGCCGGGCGACGACCCGGCCGGGGAGGTTGATGGCTCCCTGGCCGCGCCAGCTCGTGATCAGACGGTCGACTTCCTCGATGTGCCGGGCGAACAGCGAACCGGCCGGACAACCGGCCTCGATGGCGGCGCGGCGCAGAATCCGGCGGCGTACCGCGGGCGGCAGGGCGTAGAGCTTGCCGCACTCCAGGCGGCCGGCGCCGTCGCGGACCCCGGCCTCGGCCTCGCGGGCCCAGCAGTCGAGGGCGTCGGCGTCGTCCCGGGAGAGCTGGGCCGTCCGGGCGAGGGCCTCCACCACGCCCTTGCCGAGGGCCTTCTCCAGGGCGGGCAGACCCTCGTGGCGCAGCCGGGAGCGGGTGTAGGCCGGGTCGGCGTTGTGCGGGTCGTCCCAGACCGGCAGGGACTGGACCATGCAGGCCTTGCGGGCGGTCTGCCGGTCCAACTGGAGGAAGGGGCGCCGGTAGCGTCCGCCGGCCCCCGAGACCGCGGCCATGCCGGACAGGGAGCGGATGCCGGAGCCTCGGGCGAGGCCCAGCAGGACGGTCTCGGCCTGGTCGTCGCGGGTGTGGCCGAGCAGGACGGCGGCGGCGCCGTGCCGCTCGGCGGCGGCGTCCAGGGCGGCGTAGCGGGCGTCGCGGGCGGCGGCCTCGGGTCCGCCGTCGCGGCCGACGGACACGGTGACGGACTCCACCGGGTCCAGGCCGAGGGCGCGCAGGCGCAGGACGACCTCCTCGGCCCGCAGGTCGGAGCCGGGCTGGAGGCCGTGGTCGACGGTGATGCCGCCGGCCCGGACGCCGAGCCGGGGGGCCTCGAAGGCGAGCGCGGAGGCGAGCGCCATGGAGTCGGCGCCGCCGGAGCACGCCACGAGGACGAGCGGCGCGGGGGGCCGCTCCATCGTCGCCCCGGGCGCCGCGTCCCGTGCCCCCGCCCGTCCCGCCGTACGCCCGGCCTCCCGGGCGGCCGTACGACCGGACTCGTGCGTGGCCGCGGACGGGAACTCGGCGGAGCCGGTCCGCGCGAGGCCGGCGGTCGGCACCTCCCGCTGGGCGCCGAGCGGGAACTCGCGCGGCCCCGCGGACGGCATCTCGGGGGAGCCCGCGGCCGGGCGCCCGGACGTGCGGCCGGGGGAGGCCGCGGAGGGGAACGCGCCGGTGGCGCCGGTCGGGAAGCCGGCCGCGGTCCCGGACGGGAGGCCGGGGGAGGCTCCGGGTTCGCTGTGGTGTTCGGTCAGGATGTCGTGGAGGACGCGGCGGACCGCCAGACGTATCGCCGCGACCGCAGGATGGGGACCCATGTCCGGTGCCCTTCATGAAGTTATCGGGGGGTGTACCGCGTTTCCGTCACGCAGAGTGTGTAGATGGTGACAGAAACGCGGCGTGCCCCGAGCATCGCACGCTTGCCGGGGGCCCCACGGTCCCTCGGACGGGTGATTGAAGGGGCGTTCGCCTGCCGTCGGCCGCTTTCTGTCACTCCCCTTCCGTTTCGCCTCACAGATCGGTCTTGCGGTGCACCCGCGCGACCCAGTCCGCCGGTTCGGCGATCTCCGACTTGGTGGGGAGGGTGTTGGGCGAGGTCCACACCCGGTTGAAGCCGTCCATGCCGACCTCGTCGACGACCGCCCGTACGAAGCGCTCGCCGTCCCGGTACTGGCGGAGCTTGGCGTCCAGGCCGAGCAGCTTGCGCAGGGCCAGGTCGAGGCGGGAGGCGCCCTTGGCGCGGCGCTGCTGGAACTTCTCGCGGATCTCCCCGACGCTCGGCACGACCTGCGGCCCGACGCCGTCCATCACGAAGTCGGCGTGGCCCTCCAGCAGGGACATCACGGCGGTGAGGCGGCCGAGGATCTCGCGCTGCGCGGGGGTCTGCACCAGTTCGACCAGGGACCGGCCGCCGTCCTCCTCCTCGCCCTCGGGGCGCCCGCCGGCCAGCGTCTGGGCGGCCTCGCGGACGCGTTCGAGGACGGTCATCGGGTCGACGTCGGTCTCCTCCAGGAAGGACTGGATCTCGCCCCGCAGGTGGTCGCGCAGCCAGGGCACGGCCGTGAACTGGGTGCGGTGGGTCTCCTCGTGCAGGCAGACCCAGAGCCGGAAGTCGTGCGGGGCGACGTCGAGTTCGCGTTCGACGTGGACGATGTTGGGGGCGACCAGGAGCAGCCGGCCGCCGCCGTCGGCCCCGGCGGGCAGTTCCCGGGTGGCGGGGGCGAAGGTCTCGTACTGGCCGAGGACCCGGGAGGACAGGAAGGACAGCAGCATCCCCAGCTCCACGCCGGTGACCTTACCGCCGACGGCGCCGAGCACCGCGCCGCCCGGGGAGGAGCCGCGGCGCTGCTGCATCTTGTCGAGCAGGGGTTTGAGCAGCTCACGGAAGCCGGCCACGTTGGCCCGGACCCAGCCGGGCCGGTCCACGACGAGGACGGGGGTGTCGTCGCCCGCCTCGGAGACCATCCGGGTGAAGGCCCGGACGTGTTCCTCCGAGACCTTGGCGTGCCGGCGGAGTTCCGCCACCACGGCTCGGGCCTCGTCGCGGCTGACCTCTGGGCCCGGCCGTACCAGGCGGGTCGCGGTCGCCACCGCGAGGTTCCAGTCGACCATCCCGGAAGATGCGGCACCACCGATGCTCGTCATGCGTCAACCGTACGTGAGCCCCGCCGCCGGGGGCAGGCCGTGCGGGGTCCGGGAAACGCGGGCGGTCAGCGGCAGCCGCAGTCGGCGAGGGCGCCCGCCAGGCGGTCCAGGGCCGTCTGGGCCGCCTCCGGGTCGGTGGTGTCCGAGGCGAAGAAGGCGAAGCCGAGGGTTCGGCCGTCCCGGGTGACCACGGTGCCGGCGAGGGTGTTCACGCCGGTCAGGGTGCCGGTCTTGGCACGGACGACCCCGGCGGCGCCGCCGGGGTAGCGGTCGGCGAGGGTGCCGGTGAAGTGGGCGATCGGGAGGCCGGTGAGGGCGGCGCGCAGGCCGGGACGGCCGGGGTCGGCGGCGGTGGCGAGCAGCTCGGTGAGCAGGCCGGCGGTGAGGCGGTCGGCGCGGTCCAGGCCGCTGCCGTCGCGGAACTCGCTGCCCGCCACCGGCAGGCCGAGGTGCTTGAGCCGGCCGGCGACGGCCGCGGCGCCGCCCGCGAAGTCGGCCCGCCGGCCGGCGGCGACGGCGGTGTGCCGCAGCAGGGCCTCGCCGAGGTCGTTGTCGCTGTTGGTGAGCATCCGCTCGACCAGGGCGGACAGCGGCGGCGAGGCGACGGCGGCGAGGGGTTCGGCGCGGCCGGTCGCCTTGGACGGGCCGGGCGGCGACACCTTGACGCCGTGCGAGCGCAGCAGTCCGGCGAAGGTGCGGGCGGCGTCGGCCGCGGGGTCGCTCACGCGCGGGGCGGGGCCGCTGGTGGAGCCGTCGGTGCGGCCCTCGTCGGCCATCAGGGCGGTGACGCGGGCGAGGTTGTCGTTGACCCCGATCGGGTGCATCTCGGAACCGGCGAACAGCGAGGTGTCGTACGACAGCGTCACCCGCGTGACGTCACGTTTCTGCAGGGCGGCGGCGGTCTTGTCCGCGAGGGTGCGCAGGGAGGCGAGGCCCTTGGCGTCCTTCCGGGCGGTGAGGGTGGGGTCGCCGCCGCCGACCAGGACGAGTTCGCCGGTGTCGGCCTCGTAGGCGGTCCGGGTGGTGAGGCGGTGGTCGGGGCCGAGGGCACTGAGGGCGGCGACCGCAGTGGCGATCTTGGTGGTGGAGGCGGGCGTGAGGGACTCCTCGACGGCGGTGCCGTACAGGCGTCTTCCGGTGGCGAGGTCGACCACGGAGGCGGCGTGGCGGGAGCCGAGCGCGGGGTCCTCGAGCAGCGGGCCCAGTACGTCGGCCAGGGCTGCGCCGCGCGGGGCCGCGGGGGCGGCGCCGGAGGTGCCGCCGAGGCCGGCCAGCACGGCGCCGGCGCTGGGCGCGGGCCGGGGCTGCCCCGCCGTACCGGAGCCGCGGCCGTGATCTGCGCCACCCGTGTGGTCCAGGGCGACTGCGCGGTCGCGCTCGGCCGTACGCTGACCCGTGGAGTCCCAGGGGCCCGCGGCGGTCACCACACCGGCGGCGAGGGCCAGTCCGGCGGTGGCGGCGCCCGCGGTGTACTGCCAGGTCTTCGGCCCGGTGAACCGTGGTGCCGTGGCCCGTGCGAACCGCGCGACCCGCGGTTCGAGGGCGCGCGCCGCGCGTGCGAGACGCGGACGTACGGCGCCCGCGGCCCGTGCGAGACGTGGTCTCGCGGCTTGCCACGGCCTCAGCTCCGGCACGATCACCAGCCCCTTTCGCGATCACACACGTGCGTGAGGGACACTTAATCACCAGAACTATGTGCTGATCATGGAGGAGCGTCCGGTGGAGTTCGACGTCACGATCGAGATCCCGAAGGGTTCGCGGAACAAGTACGAGGTGGACCACGAGACCGGTCGAATCCGCCTGGACCGCCGCCTGTTCACCTCGACCGCCTACCCGACCGACTACGGCTTCGTCGAGAACACCCTCGGTGAGGACGGTGACCCGCTGGACGCGCTGGTCATCCTGGACGAGCCGACGTTCCCGGGCTGCCTGATCCGCTGCCGCGCGATCGGCATGTTCCGGATGACGGACGAGGCCGGCGGCGACGACAAGCTGCTGTGCGTCCCGGCGACCGACCCGCGCGTGGAGCACCTGCGCGACATCCACCACGTGTCGGAGTTCGACCGCCTGGAGATCCAGCACTTCTTCGAGGTCTACAAGGACCTGGAGCCCGGCAAGTCGGTCGAGGGCGCCAACTGGGTGGGCCGTACGGACGCCGAGACCGAGATCGAGCGTTCCTACAAGCGCTTCAAGGAGCAGGGCGGCCACTGAGCCCTGACCCCCTGTCACCGACGGGCCGCACGCCGACGCGTGCGGCCCGTCCGCGTTTGGGTGCGCATACTGGGGGGTTACTGGATCTTGTGGTCGTAGGGAGCAAGGAGCACGTGAGGGACGCGGAGGACCGCAGGCAGCGGTCGGACGAGGCCAGAAGCGCCTTCCGGCAGCCCGGCGGGGTCGCGGCAGCGGCCGACGGCGAGTCGTCGACGACGTCCGAGTTCGCGCTGCCGCAGGGGCTGGCCGTCCCCCGGACGGGTGGAAGCGAGTCGGAGACGACGTCGGAGTTCGCCGTCCCCGAAGGGCTGGACGTGCCCCAGCCGGGCGGGGAGGCCGAGGGCTCGGCGTTCAGCACGCCGGCCACCTACACCCCGCACGCCTTCACGCCGCCCGCCGGCACTCCCCTGGTGAACCTCACCAAGGACGTGCCCTGGCAGGACCGGATGCGCACGATGCTGCGGATGCCGGTGACCGAGCGGCCCGCCCCGGAGACCCCGCAGCGCCACGACGACGACACCGGGCCCGCCGTGCCGAGGGTGCTGGACCTCACACTGCGGATCGGCGAGCTGCTGCTCGCGGGCGGCGAGGGGGCGGAGGACGTGGAGGCCGCGATGTTCGCGGTGTGCCGCTCCTACGGCCTGGACCGCTGCGAGCCGAACGTCACCTTCACGCTGCTGTCCATCTCCCACCAGCCGTCGCTGGTGGAGGACCCGGTGACAGCGTCGCGGACGGTACGCCGCCGGGGCACCGACTACACCCGGCTCGCGGCGGTCTTCCGGCTCGTGGACGACCTCAGCGACCCGGACACGCACATCTCGCTGGAGGAGGCGTACGGGCGGCTGGCGGAGATCCGCCGGAACCGGCACCCGTACCCGACCTGGGTGCTGACCTCGGCCAGCGGTCTGCTGGCGGGCGCGGCCTCGCTGCTGGTCGGCGGTGACGCGATCGTGTTCGTCGCGGCGCTGATCGGCGCCATGCTGGGCGACCGGCTGGCGTGGCTGTGCGCGGGGCGCGGGCTGCCGGAGTTCTACCAGTTCGCGGTGGCCGCGATGCCGCCGGCCGCGATCGGGATCGCGCTGACACTGACGCACGTGGAGGTGAAGGCGTCGGCGGTGATCACCGGCGGGCTGTTCGCGCTGCTGCCGGGGCGGGCGCTGGT
Organism: Streptomyces sp. NPDC000134; assembly: GCF_042899225.1. Lineage (NCBI taxonomy): Bacteria > Bacillati > Actinomycetota > Actinomycetes > Kitasatosporales > Streptomycetaceae > Streptomyces > Streptomyces sp. NPDC000134. The sequence continues at coordinate 125,784 of NZ_JBIAZN010000017.1, read as the reverse complement.
CGCGGGGGTGCAGGACGGCCTGACCGGCTTCTACATCACCGCCTCGGCGCGGCTGCTGGAGGTGCTGTACTTCTTCGTCAGCATCGTCGCCGGGGTGCTGGTGGTGCTGTACTTCGGCGTCCAGGTCGGCGCCAAGCTCAATCCGGACGCGGCGCTGGGCACGGGCGACCAGCCGGTGGTGCAGATCATCGCCTCGATGCTGCTGTCGCTGGCCTTCGCGGTCCTGCTCCAGCAGGAGCGCTCCACCGTGCTGGCGGTGACCCTCAACGGGGGCGTGGCGTGGTGCGTGTACGGCGCGATGCACCGCGCGGGCGAGATCTCGCCGGTGGCGTCCACGGCCGCGGCGGCGGGGCTGGTGGGGCTGTTCGGCCAGCTCATGTCCCGGTACCGGTTCGCCTCCGCGCTGCCCTACACGACGGCGGCGATCGGGCCGCTGCTGCCGGGGTCGGCGACGTACTTCGGGCTGCTGGCGATCGCGCAGAGCGAGGTGGACCGGGGGCTGGTGTCGCTGACGAAGGCGGTGGCGCTGGCCATGGCCATCGCCATCGGCGTCAACCTCGGGTCGGAGATCTCGCGGCTGTTCCTGAAGGTGCCGGGGGCCGCGAGCGCGGCCGGGCGGCGGGCGGCCAAGCGGACGCGGGGGTTCTGACCCGAGGGGTGCCTCGGCGGGCGGACGCTGGTCCGCTGCGGCTCGTCGCGCCGGTCAGTAGCCCTGGTTGTTGTACGGCTGCTGATTGTCGTACGGCTGCTGGTCGTTGCCCTGGGGGTACTGGGGGTAGGGCTGCTGCGGGTACTGCTGGGCGTACGGCTGGTGGTTGCCGTAGTGCTGCTGCGGGGGCTGCTCGTAGGGGTCGATGCGGCGCAGTTGCGTGGTCGCCTGGTCCATCATCGGGTACGGCTGCTGATGCTGCTGGTGCTGCTGGTGCTGCTGCTGGTCCGCCGGGGGCTGGGCCGCGGCGGCCCGCTTCTTCTTGCCGCGCTCGCGGAGGTACTCGATGGCGATCGGCACGACCGAGACCAGGACGATCAGGACGAGGATCGCCTCGACGTTGGTCCGGATCAGCTCGATCTGGCCGAGCCAGTAGCCCGCGAGCGTCACGCCGGTGCCCCAGGCGACACCGCCGATCACGTTGTACGTGAGGAAGGTGCGGTACTTCATCCGGCCGGCGCCCGCCACGATGGGGGCGAAGGTGCGCACGATCGGCACGAAGCGGGCCAGCACGATCGCCTTGGGGCCGTACTTCTCCATGAACTCGTGCGCCTTCTCCAGGTTCTCCTGCTTGAAGAGTCTGGAGTTGGGCCGGCTGAAGAGCTTGGGGCCGAAGAACTTGCCGATCATGTAACCCACCTGGTCGCCGAGGACGGCGGCCAGCACGATCAGGGCGCACACCAGCCACAGCGGCTGGCTGATGTACTGGCCCTGGGCGACGAACAGGCCCGCGGTGAACAGCAGCGAGTCGCCGGGCAGGAACGCGAAGAGTCCGGACTCGGCGAAGACGATCAGCAGGATGCCGGCGAGGCTGAAGGTCTCGATCAGGTAGTCCGGGCTCAGCCACTCGGGGCCGAGCGCAAGCGTGGTCACGGGATTGTGGCTCCTGCACTGGGGGGGTGGGCGGGGGCTGGCTGACCAAACGTATCAACGCAGCCGCACGGGCCCTGGTTCCATGGGGGTACCCAGGATGCACCGTGCGGTGCCCACGGGAAACCTGGAGCACCCGCGCCCGACCGCCGCTACGCCCCCGAACACGGGCAGATCGGCCCTGTCCGTCCCGCCGCGGGCCACCCAGGACCTCCCGGCCCCACGACGACGGCGGGTGATCCGGCCGGCGGACGGCTGGATGACGCCGGTGAAGCAGGCCGTCCGCCGGCGCCCGGAAACCAGTCAGCTTCCGGTGTCCGATCCGTCCCGCCGGCGGTCCGCGTTGGCGTGGACCGCCTCGCGCAGGTGTTCCGCGAGGCCGGGGCGCAGGGCGTCGTAGTACGCCGTGAAGCGCTCGTCGGCGACGTACATGTCGGCGAGGTTCTTGTGCATCTCGTACGAGCACGCGTAGAACCAGGTGCCGATGTGCCGGCGGTGCTCCTCGGCCAGGGCCATGGCGCGCTCCCCGGTCGCGGGCTCCCCCTCGGCCATCAGCGCGCCGTAGCGCTCGCCCCAGTCGGCCGCCTCGGCCTGCATGCGCCGCCAGTCCTCCTTGGTGTAGGAGGCGGCCCGGCGCTGCGACTCCGCGTACGCCTCGGTGCCGCCCCAGCGCGCCTCGGCCTCCTCGGCGTACTGCTCGGGGTCCTGGTCCCCGAAGACCTCGAACCGTTCCTCGGGGGTGAGATCGATGCCCATCCTGCGTGCCTCCATGGCGTGTTCCACGGCCGCCGCCATCGTCCGCAGCCTCTCGATCCGGGCGGTCAGCAGCTCGTGCCGGCGGCGCAGGTGCGCGTGCGGGTCCGCGGCCGGGTCGTCGAGCAGGACGGCGACCTCGTCGAGGGGGAAGCCCAGCTCCCGGTAGAACAGGACCTGCTGGAGCCGGTCGAGGTCGGCGTCGCCGTAGCGCCGGTGCCCGGCACGGCTGCGCTCGCTCGGCACGAGCAGGCCGATGGCGTCGTAGTGGTGCAGGGTGCGCACCGTCACCCCGGCGAAACCGGCGACCTGTCCCACGGAGTAACTCACTTCCGCTCCTTTCCCTGTCACCCGCCACGCTGCCGCCTCACGCGACGTGAGGTGCAAGTCCTTATCGGCTGAGGCGGGCGAAGCGGCGTACCGCCAGCGGGAAGAAGACCGCCAGCAGGGCCAGCGGCCAGGCGACGGCCGCCCAGACGTGGCCGGGCTCCCCGCCGGGGCCGCCGAACAGGTCGCGTACGGCCGTGGCGGTCTGGGACATCGGGTTCCACTGGACCACGGTGCCCAGCCAGTCGGGCATGCTGCCGGGCGCGGCGAAGGCGTTGGACAGGAAGCCGACCGGCCAGACCAGGATCTGCACCGCCTGCACCAGCTCGGGCTTCCCGGCGACCAGGGCCAGGTGGATGCCGATCCACAGCATGGCGAACCGGAACAGCAGCAGCAGTCCGACGGCGGCCAGGAAGGGACCGGGGCCGCGTTCGGCCCGCCAGCCCAGCGCGCACGCCGCCGCGATCATCACCGCGAGGCCGAGCACCGACTGGAGCATGTCGGCGGCCGAGCGGCCGACCAGCACCGCGCCGTCGGCCATGGGCATCGCGCGGAACCGGTCGACGACGCCCTTGTTCAGGTCCTGGGTGACCGCGACCATCGTGCCCTCCAGGCCGAAGGCCATGGTGAGGGCGAGCATCCCGGGGACCAGGTAGTCGAGGTAGTCGCCGGCCACGCCCCGGCCGCCGCCGATCAGGTAGCCGAACATCAGCAGCATCATGACCGGGAAGACCAGGTTGACCACGACCGCCACCGGCCGCCGGGCCCAGCGGGCCAGCTCGCGGCGGGTCATGGTCCAGGAATCGGTCAGGGCGTACGCGGTGGTCATACGGCCTCCTTCGCGTCGTCGGTGCGGCGGTCGCCGGCGGGGGCGCTGTCGGCGGGGCCGCCGCCGGCGCGGTGGTCGCCCGTGAGGTGCAGGAACGCCTCGTCCAGCGTCGGGCGGCGCAGCGCGATGTCCGCCGCCTCGATGCCGGCCTCCTCAAGGGTGCGTACGACCCGGGAGAGCGTCCCCGTCCGGTCGGCGGCCGGGACGCTGAGCAGCCGCCGGTCGGCGTCGGCGCGCAGGCCGGGCAGCGCGAGCAGGGCGGCGGCGGCACCGAGCTGCCCGGCGTCGCGCAGCACCACGTCGACGCGGTCGCCGCCGGTGGCCGCCTTCAGCTCGTCGGGGGTGCCGTCGGCGACCACCCGGCCGGCGTCGACCACCGAGACCCGGTCGGCGAGCTGGTCGGCCTCCTCCAGGTACTGGGTGGTGAGCAGGACCGTCGTACCGCCGCCGACCAGGGAGCGGACCGACTCCCAGACCTCGGCGCGGCCCCGGGGGTCGAGGCCGGTGGTGGGTTCGTCCAGGAAGAGCACCTCCGGTTCGGTGAGCAGGGAGGCGGCCAGGTCCAGGCGGCGGCGCATCCCGCCGCTGTAGGCGCTGACCGGTTTGCGTCCGGTGTCGGTGAGGGCGAAGCGCTCCAGGAGTTCGCCGGCCCGCGCACGTGCCCGTGCGGCGCCCAGATGATGCAGCCTGCCGAAAAGTTCCAGGTTCTGCCGGCCGCCCAGTTCCTCGTCCAGGGCCGCGTGCTGGCCGAGCAGCCCGATGCGCAGCCGTACGGCGTACGCCTCGGTGACCACGTCGTGCCCGGCGACCTCGACCCGGCCCGCGTCGGGCCGCACCAGGGTGGCCAGGACGCGGACCAGGGTGGTCTTGCCGGCGCCGTTGGGGCCGAGCACCCCGTGCACCGTGCCCCGCGCGACCGTCAGGTCCAGTCCGTCCAGCGCGCGTTTCCCGCCGTACCGCTTGTGCACTCCTTCGACCGTGATCGCCGCGTCGGCCACGGGAACCCCCTCTATTAGTCAAACTTGACTACGGAGCGACGGTATCCCCTCGCCAGAGATTGGTCAAACTTGATTACCTCAGGTCCTCGGCGTGCCGCGTGCCCGTCGCGTACGGGTTCTCCGCGCCCTCCGCCAGTACGCCGACGAACGGCTCGCCCTCGCCGGCGAAGGTGTACGCGCCGCCCCGGACCCGCTCGATCAGGGCCAGGGTCCAGTCGGCGCCGGTGTCGGCCGAGTGGACCCAGAACTCCATGATCTCGCCGATGTGCCCGAGCTGACCGGGGCCCTCCGCCGGGGTGTAGTGCTCGGTGACCGCCCGGCGCCACGCCCGGATGGCCCGCACCCGCTCCTGGAGCAGCGCGAGCACCTCCGCACGGGGCAGGTCGACCATGAAGCCCAGCGCGGCGGAGAGGACGTCGGGCTTCTGGTCGTAGGCGGTCAGCGCCTCCCGCAGCAGGGCGAAGTACTCCTCGGTGCCCTTCTCGGTGATCTCGTACTCGGTGCGCGGCGGGCCGCCCGCGGTGGACGGGGCGGTCTCGTGGGCGCGCAGCAGTTGCTGCTTCGCCATCTGCTTGAGCGCGTGGTAGATCGAGCCGGGCTTGGCGTTGGACCACTCGTGCGCGCCCCAGTACTCCAGGTCGTTGCGCACCTGGTAGCCGTGGGCCCGCCCGTGCTGGCGGACCGCGCCGAGCACCAGGAGACGGATCACTGACATGCGGTCCACACTAGGGCCTGCCCGACCCGTCTCAGGTGGCGGACGCCTGCTCCCTGGCCACCAGGTCCCAGGCCGAGGCGCCGTCGAGGGACTCGCGCAGGATGTCGGCGTGGCCCGCGTGGCGGGCCGTCTCGCGGATCAGGTGCAGACAGAGCCAGCGCACCGAGACCCGCTCGTCCGGCGGGAACCAGGGGTCGTCCGGCAGCGGGAAGGTGTCGTCCAGGCTGGGCACCGCGCGCACGAACGCCTCCGTCCGCGCGGCCACCTCCGTCCAGTACGCGAGCTGCGAGGCGACCGTCTCCTCCCCGGTCAGGGTGAAGCACTCGTGCCAGTTCGACTCGTCCCGGCGGACGGCCGGCGGCTCGCCCCCGGCGCGGGCGATCCAGGACTGCTCGACCTCGGCGACATGCTTGAGCAGCCCGCCCAGGGACAGCTCACTGGCGCTGGGACGCGCGGCCGCCTGCTCCTCGGTCAGCCCGAGCACCGAGCGGCGGATGCCGCCGCGCTGCTCGGCCAGGAAGGACAGCAGCGCCCCCCGCTCGTCGCCGTGGGCCTCGGCTCGCACGTGGGTGACCATGACCGGCCGCCTTTCGTCGGGATCGGGGGCGCTCGGCCCCTTCTGACACCGACGACGCTACGGGCCCTCGCGGTCAGCTTCCGTCCGCGAAGGCCCCGGGGGCCCGCTAGAACGGGAAGCCGCTGCGGCCGTGCTGCACCGAGATCCACTTCAGGGCGGTGAAGGCGTCGAGCATGGTGTCGCCGTTGAGGCGGCCCACGCCGGAGTGCTTCTCGCCGCCGAACGGCACGATCGGCTCGTCGTGCACGGTGCCGTCGTTCACGTGGAACATGCCGGTGTCGATCCGCTTGGCGAAGTTCACGCCCCGCTCGACGTCACCGGTGTGCACGGCGCCGCTCAGCCCGTACGGGGTGTCGTTGACCAGGCGTACGGCCTCCTCCTCGCCGTCGAACGGGACGAGGAAGGCGACCGGGCCGAAGACCTCCTGCTGGAGCAGGTCCGAGCCCTCGGGCAGACCGGTCAGGACGGACGGCTCGACCAGGTTGTCGGTGCGGCCGCCGTGCACCAGGGCCGTGGCGCCCTCGGCGAGGGCCTGCTCCACGACGCCGGTGAGGGACTCGGCCTGCTGGGAGTTGATCACCGGGCCGATGACGGTCTCCGGGTCCCGGGGGTCGCCGGCCTTGAGGGTCCTGACCTTGGCGACGAACTTCTCGGTGAACTCGTCCGCGATGGTCCGGTCGACCAGGACGCGGTTGGCGGCCATGCAGACCTGGCCCTGGTGGACGTACCGGCTGAAGACGGCCGCGTCGACCGCGTAGTCGATGTCGGCGTCGTCCAGGACCACCAGGGCGCTGTTGCCGCCCAGTTCGAGCACCGTGCGCTTGAACTGCGCGGCGCACACGGTGGCGACGTGCCGGCCGACCTTGTCGGAGCCGGTGAAGGAGATGACCTTCGGGACCGGGTGCTCCAGGAAGGCGTCGCCGATCTCCGCGATGTCGGTGACGACCACGTTGAGCAGGCCGGCGGGCAGACCGGCGTCCTCGAAGAGCTTGGCGACCAGGGTGCCGCCGACGATCGGGGTGTTCTGGTGCGGCTTGAGGACGACGCCGTTGCCGAGGGCGAGCGCCGGGGCGACCGACTTCAGGGAGAGCAGGAAGGGGAAGTTGAAGGGGCTGATGACGCCCACCACACCGACCGGGACGCGGTAGACCCGGTTCTCCTTGCCGTCGACCGGGGACGGGATGATCCGGCCCTCGGGACGCAGCGCGAGGTGGACCGCCTCGCGCAGGAACTCCTTGGCGAGGTGCAGCTCGAAGGCGGCCTTGGTGCGGGTGCCGCCCAGCTCCGCGATGATCGCCTCGGTGATCTCGCCCTCGCGCTCCTCGATCAGCCGCAGCGCCTTCTCGAACACCGCGCGCCGGGCGTAGGGGTTGGTCGCCCCCCACTCCCGCTGCGCCCGCGCGGCGGCCCGGTAGGCGGCGTCCACCTCGTCGACGGTGGCTATGGTGATCGACGCCAGCTTCTCGTCGTCGTACGGGTTGAAGTCGATGATGTCCCAGGACCCGGTACCCGGGCGCCACTCGCCGTCGATGTACTGCTGGGCGAGGTCGGTGAAGTACGACGACATGTGATTCCTCAATCCCCTAGCTGCCGTGGCGAGCCGTCTGATTGGGCGTCATCGTACTGAGGTTAAGGAGGAGTTGGAGCATTCCTGGTTTCAGATGAGTTGGAGCAGTCCGCGCAGGACGTCCCGGCTCTCGCCGGGGCCCGGACTGTCCTGCTGGAGTTCCTTGAGCGCCTTCTCGTACTGGGCGACGTCCTCCTGCTTGTCCAGGTACAGCGCGCTGGTGAGCTGCTCCAGGTACACCACGTCCGACAGGTCGGACTCGGGGAAGCTGAGGATCGTGAAGGCGCCGGACTCCCCGGAGTGCCCGCCGAAGCCGAACGGCATCACCTGGAGGCGCACGTTGGGCCGTTCCGACATCTCGATCAGATGCTGGAGCTGGCCGCGCATCACCTCGCGGTCGCCGTAGGGCCGGCGCAGCGCCGCCTCGTCCAGGACGATGTGGAACTCGGGAGCGTTCTCGGCCACGAGGTACTTCTGCCGCTCCAGGCGCAGCGCCACCCGGCGCTCGACGTCCGCCTCGCTCGCCTCGCGCGCCCCCCGGCGCACCACCGCGCGGGCGTACTCCGGCGTCTGCAGCAGCCCGTGCACGAACTGCACCTCGTAGACGCGGATCAGCGAGGCCGCGCCCTCCAGGCCCACATAGGTGGGGAACCAGCTCGGCAGCACGTCCGAATAACTGTGCCACCAGCCCGCGACGTTGGCCTCCTTGGCCAGTGACAGCAGGGAGTCGCGCTCGTGCTCGTCGGTGATGCCGTACAGCGTGAGGAGGTCTTCGACGTCCCTCGTCTTGAAGCTCACCCGGCCCAGCTCCATCCGGCTGATCTTCGACTCCGAGGCGCGGATCGAGTATCCCGCCGCCTCACGCGTGATGCCCCGTGCCTCACGCAGTCGCCTGAGTTGTGATCCGAGCAGCATGCGCCGCACCACCGATCCGGGCTCTCCCGCGCTCACCTTCGCCAGCCTCCCCAACCGTCTTAAGGGCCGCAGTCTGCCACTAAAACACTCCTAGCTGTACTCGTCCGGTTACGGAAACGGAGTTCAGCCATCGAATACGCACAGGAACGGGCAACGAACAGGCAAGCGGACGGGCCGTGGAGGAGGTGAAGATGGCGGAAAATTTGACCAACAAGCGGTACGGGCAGGTCCAATTCGGTCACGTGCACGTGCATCCGCTCTTGCATCTGCCCTATGCATCCGAAACCATGGAGCCGCACCACCGCGCCGCATCGCTACGACCGCGAATTCCGGGAGTGCCTCGCATGGGGACGAATGGATCGACCATGCTCGAGCCGATACGGCAGGGCCTTCCGCCGCTCGACCTCGCGGCCGTGTCCAACGCCGCCTCCTGCGCCCTGCCACCCCGCTACGAAGCCGTGCGCGAGGCACGCCGGTTCACCCGCGGCACCCTCGACGCCTGGGACGTGGGCGACCGCTTCGACGACGTGTGCCTGGTGGTCTCCGAACTCGTCACCAACGCCCTGCGGCACGCGTTGCCGGCCGGCGGCGCCCTGCCGGGGGACCCCTACGGGCCGGTGCGGCTGCACCTGATGCGCTGGACCGAGCGGCTGGTGTGCGCGGTGCGCGATCCCAGCCACGACGGCCCGGTGGCGGGCGGGGCGGACGACTTCGCCGCGGAGTCGGGCCGCGGCCTGTTCCTGGTGGAGTCCTTCAGCGACGGCTGGGGCTGGCACCCGCTGGCCGGGACGCTGCACGGCAAGGTGGTCTGGGCGCTGTTCCGGCTCCCGCACCCGTCCGCCGAGTGACACCCGGCGGTCTTCTCCGCCGCCGACGGTCTACGCGCGTCACGCATCGTCCCGCGGCGCTCACCCGCCGTTACGGCGATCCGGTCGGCTTCGGGGTTCAGCCCACGACGAGATGGTCGAACTCGCCGTCCTTCACGCCCAGCAGCATGGCCTCGATCTCCGCTCGGGTGTAGACGAGCGCGGGGCCGTCCGGGAAGCGGGAGTTGCGCACGGCCACGTCCCCGCCGGGGAGCCGGGCGAACTCCACGCAGGAACCCTGCGAGTTGCTGTGCCGGCTCTTCTGCCACGCCACGTCGTGCAGCTCGGTGGCGGCGATGCCGTTGTACACGCCGGACGCGTCGTCAACGTCGTACACGTCGTGGTTCACAGGTCGCTCCCCGGTGTGCACCGGCCTGGTGAGGCCGTTGATGCATGGTCAACTGAACCGGATCATAACTCTGTTCATGTGCAGATGCGCGGGCAGATGCACGTGCACGGGGGGTGGCCCCGTGGTTACAGACTCGACCTCTTGGACGCCGTGTCAGCGATACCCGTTCCCGCGCCTGCCCGTAATTACGTTGATCATGCAACAACCGACGCCGCCGCGCCGAACTGGGGAAGGCGGTTACTGCACCGCCGTGCCGGACCTTCGGGCCCTCCCGCGTCGGCCTGCGGGAACAGGCGCACGCCGGGCATCTGGCGGGGGCGCGCGAGGCGTCCTGGTAGCTTGCGGCTGTCGTGGGGCCGACCCGGCCGCCCGCTACCGCTTGGAGTCCGGGGTGACGGTGGTGACGGTGATGTTTTTGGTGGCGGTGATGACCTTGGTGGCGGTGGTGACCTCGGTGGCGGTGACAGGCAGGGCGAGTGCGGCGGGGTCTGCTCTGCGGGCCGGGTATCGGCGGTCGGGGGGCGGCGGTGTGCCGGCCGTTCTCCCGACCCGGCGTCTGCGGGGTGCGGCGGTGGCCGCGATGCTGGTGGGCGCGGTGACGCTCACCGCGTGCGGCGACGGCGGCGACGGGCCGGAGGACACGGCGTCGGCGACCCCGAGCGCGTCCGGATCGTCGTCCGGGTCCTCTTCGGAGGGGTCCGGGTCGGGCGGGGCCGGGGCCGGTGGCGCAGGGGGGTCGGGTTCGGGTTCGCCGTCCGCCTCGGCCGCGGGGCTGGAGGGCAGTTGGCTCGCCACCACCGACGGCAAGGCGGTCGCCCTGGTGGTCACCGGCGAACGGGCCGGCCTCTTCGACATGGGCGGCACCGTGTGCAGCGGCACCGCGGCCGGCTCCCGTGCCATCCGCCTCACCTGCACCGACGGCAGCGACGACCGGACCGCCGGCACGGTGGAGTCGGTCGGCTCCTCGACCCTCGTGGTCGACTGGGAAGGCGGCATCGGCACGGAGACGTACACCCGCGCGGAGGGCGGCAAGCTGCCGAGCGGTCTGCCGACGGCCGGACCGGGCTCCTGAGCCCTCCGTCCGGGGCAGGTCTGCCGGAGGGTTCAGAAGCCCGCCGCACGGTGGCCCGCCTCCGCGGCCTCCGCTGAACCCGGCCCCCGGTGGCCCGGCTCCACGGCCTCCACTCCCCCACACCTCGAATCCCCCGCTCCCTCATCTCTCACCTCCCACCTCCCACCTCCTATAAGCATCGAAGGAAGCCCAGAAACCATGCGCACCACCCGGCCGTTCGGCCTCGCCGCCTGCGCCCTCGCGGCACTCCTGCTGACCGCCTGCTCCGACGAGGGCGGTGACGGCGGCGGCAGCGGCGACGACCGCGGCGGTACGGCCGCCTGCCGGCTCACCGGAGCCGACGTGGACGTCGCGGCGAGCCCCGCGCCGGCCGCGGGCGACACCGGCACGGTCACCGTGACCGTCACCAACCGGGACTCCGCCTGCGTACTGGACGGCTTCCCGGAGGTCACGCTCGTCACCGACGACGGCACCGAGAAGCTCGGCCCGGACGAGGGCGCCGCCGCCCAGGAACTCCGCCTGGACCAGGACACGCCCGCCGCCTTCACCATCACCTACGTCCGGGGCGACGCCGGGGCCTCGGCCGTGCAGAAGGCCCGCTTCGCCCTGCCGGGCGCCGACGGGACGCACGACCTGGAGTGGACGTACGGGCCGGTGGAGGGGAAGGCGACGGTGAGCGCGTTCGGACCGGCGGGCGACTAGGAAGGCGTACTGGGACCGGAGGGCCGCGGAGGGCCGAGTGGGGCCGGCTACGGCAGCGGGGGTCGTGGGGTGACCTGGGCCCGGTCGGCCGCGCGGGAGCCCTCGGTCCAGCCCGCCGCGTCGGTGGTGCCGCGCAGCCGGGTCGTGGTCGTCGCCGGGAACATCCGCTGCAGCCGGTCGGTGACCGCGACCTCGCGGGAGGCCAGCACCGGCAGCAGATCGTCGCTCACCGGGGCCTCGGCGGCGGCGCGCAGCCGGGTGCCGACGCGGTGCGCGTAGGCCGCCAGGAACGACTGCCGGAAGCTCTTGGTCCGCTTCCGGCCGCCCGCCCGCTGGGCCGCCTCCGCCCTGGTCATCGCCGTCTCGGCCTGCACGAGCAGTGAGGTGTAGAGGAGTTCGACCGCCTGGAGGTCGCCCTCGAAGCCGACCACCGTGGAGAAGCCGAACGGTTCGTTCCACACCGCCCGGCAGTGGTTCGCGTCGGCCACCGCGTCCAGCAGCACCGCCTTGGCCTGCTCGTACGGCGGCTCGACCTCGATCCGGCAGGCGCCGGGGGCGTCGGGCGCGGGCGCGCGGGCCGCCAGCAGCGCCTCGTCGACGCTGTAACGGGCCATCAGCTCCTGCGCCTTGGCGCTCAGCGCCTCCGCCTCCTCCGGATACCCGGTCGCCTCGGCCTTGGCGAGCAGGGCGCGGATACGGGCGAGCGAACGGGACTCGGCACCGGCACTCGCACCGGCCCCCGCCGCGCCGGCCCCCGCGCGGGTCTGCCGGCCACCGGATTCGTCCAGGGGTTCGAGATAGGGCAGGCGCAGCAGCAGCCGGTACAACTCCAGTACGGCCGTGGCGTGCGCGAACCGGTCGGGGCGCGCGGCCGGACCGGGCGCCGGCAGGGTCGCGATCTGCGCCGTCCAGCGGGGCCCGCGCGCCCGGTCGTGCGCCGCCTGGGCCCGGATCAGCTCCGCGACCAGCCGCACATGGACGTCGTCCAGTTCCCGCCGCACGATCCGTACGACATCGGCGGGCTGCCAGTGGCGCCGCCAGGCCGCGGCCACGAACTCCTCGCCCCGCCGGGCCACCTCGGCGTCCGCCGCCGGGTCGGCGGCGAGCAGGGACGCCGCCGTGTCGAGGGCGGCGTCGGCGGTGTCGTACAGGGCGGTACGGAAGGCATGGTCGGCGGTGCTGGGCGTGGTCACCCCGCGATGGTGCCACGCCCGGCCCGGCCGTCCCGCTCCGGCCATGTACCGGGCCAGCTCCTGCTGCTCGGCGTGACGCCGGTGGTGCCCGGCTTCCTGCGGGACGCCTTCGTGGGGCTGCCCGCGGGGCGGCCGGCCGACCTGTCGCGGCGCGGTACCCGGGGGAACCGCTGGCTCGACATCGTCTCCGGGACGGTGTCCGCCGGCCTGGCGGTGCGGCTGGCGGTGACCTCACCGAAGCAGAAAAGTGTCAACCGACGGTTGACGCTCCCTCGGGGTGCAACCTACGGTTGACACATGTCGACCAACCCGAGCATCACGTCATCCGTACGCCTCGACGATCTGATCGCGGCCATCAAGAAGGTGCACGCCGAGCCGCTCGAACAACTCCAGGACGCCGTCATCGCCGGCGAGCACCTCGGAGAGGTCGCCGACCATCTCATCGGCCACTTCGTGGACCAGGCCCGGCGTTCCGGGGCCTCCTGGACGGACATCGGCCGGAGGATGGGGGTCACCCGGCAGGCCGCCCAGAAGCGCTTCGTGCCCAAGGAGTCCACCGACCTCGACGCCGAACAGGGCTTCAGCCGCTTCACGCCCCGCGCACGCAACGTGGTGATGGCCGCGCACAACGAGGCCAAGGCCGCGCGCAACGCCGAGGGCACCCCCGAGCACCTCGTCCTCGGACTGCTCCACGAACCCGACGGCCTCGCCGTCAAGGCGCTCACCGCGCAGGGCGTCACCCTCGACGAGGTCCGCGAGGCGGCCCGCGCCGCGCTGCCGCCGGCCGCCGAGGAGGTCCCGGAGCTGGTGCCGTACGGCCCCGGCGCCAAGAAGGCCCTGGAACTCACCTTCCGCGAGGCCCTCCGCCTCGGCCACAACTACATCGGCACGGAACACCTCCTCCTCGCCCTCCTCGAACACGAGAACGGCCAGGGCGTCCTGAGCGGCCTCGGCATCGAGAAGGCGCGGGTGGAGACGTACGTCGTCGAGCTGGTGTCACAGTTCCTGAAGACGACGGAGGCGGAGGCAGGGCCGGAGGCGGGAGCCGGGGAACCCGCCGGGAAGCAGCCGGAACAGGGCTGACGCCGGGCCCACGCCACGGGGTGCCGGGTGTGTGGGCGTGCGGGTGGGCGGCGGGCGTGGGAGCCGACAGGGGCGGGGCGCGACAGGGTCCGGCTCAGTGTCTGCGACCGGACCGACCCGCGCGCCGCCAGGCGGTCGGCTCGAAAAGCCGACACCGGACCAGCCACCGGACGGACCCGCGAACCGACACCCCCCAGCCACCGGACGGGCCCGCGAACCGACACCCCACCAGCCACCCGACCAGCCCGCGAACCGACACCCCCCCCCCAGCCACCCGACCAGCCGCGAAGCGACACCCGACCGCCTCGAAAGGCCGTTGTCAGACCCTGCTGCGAGACTCGCGGTATGGCCGACCGGTGGGTGCTCGCCGTGGCCGAGGACGGTGGTGCGGAGGTCGCCCCCCTCGGCCCCGACGGGCTGCCCGCCGGGCCGGTACGCCGGGAGTCCGGCCCCGCCGAGGCCGTCCGCGCCCGTCCCGAGGTCGCCCGATGGGTCTGGCGGTCCACCGCCGAGGTCTACCCGCGCCTGCTCGCCGCGGGGGTGCGGGTGGAGCGGTGCTACGACATCGAGGACGCCGAGACCCTCCTGCTCGGCCACGAGGGGCGGTACGGGGAGCCGCGTTCGGCGGCCGCCGCCCTGGCCCGGCTGCGCGGCGGACCGGTCCCGTCCGACCCGCCGCAGCGCGCCGCCGAACCGGGCGCGCAGTCCCCGCTGTTCGAGCCGGAGGGCGTCCCCCTGCCGCTGGGTGACCTCGTCGCCGTCTACGCCGAGCAGCAGCGCCGGCACGACCGCGCCGAGCACCCCGACCGGATGCGGCTGCTGACGGCGAGCGAGTCGGCGGGGATGCTGATCGCCGCCGAGATGAACCGCGCGGGGCTGCCGTGGCGGGCCGACGTGCACCGCGAGGTCCTGCACGACCTGCTCGGCGAGCGGTACGCGGGCGGCGGAGAGCCGCGCCGCCTGGCCGAGCTGGCCGACGAGATCTCCGCCGCCTTCGGCCGCCGGGTCCGGCCCGACCTGCCCGCGGACGTCGTCAAGGCGTTCGCGGGGGCCGGCATCAAGATCCGTTCCACCCGCCGCTGGGAGATCGAGTCCGTCGACCATCCGGCCGTGAAACCGCTGATCGAGTACAAGAGGCTGTACCGGATCTGGGTCGCCCACGGCTGGTCCTGGCTCCAGGACTGGGTGCGGGACGGCCGGTTCCGGCCCGAGTTCCTGGCCGGCGGCACGGTCAGCGGACGCTGGGTGACCAATGGCGGGGGCGGCCTGCAGATCCCCAAGGTGATCCGCCGGGCCGTGGTCGCCGACCCGGGCTGGAAGCTGGTGGTCGCGGACGCCGACCAGATGGAACCGCGCGTGCTGGCCGCGATCTCCCGCGACCCCGGCCTGATGGAGGTCGCCGGCCGGGAGACCGACCTCTACCAGTCCGTCTCCGACCGCGCCTTCGCGGGCGACCGCGCCCAGGCCAAGCTCGCCGTGCTCGGCGCGGTCTACGGGCAGACCTCCGGGGACGGCCTGAAGAACCTCGCCCTGCTCCGCCGCCGCTTCCCCCGGGCCGTGGCCTACGTCGACGACGCGGCCCGCGCCGGCGAGGAGGGCCGCCTGGTCCGCACCTGGCTCGGCCGCACCTGCCCACCGGCGGCCCGGCCGGGCGACGATCCCGGCGGAGAGGCGGGCCTGCCCCAGGAGGAGGCACCCGACGGCCCCCAGCAGGAGTGGGCGCCGGGCTACGCCTCGACGGACGCCCGCGCCCGAGGCCGCTTCGCCCGCAACTTCGTCGTCCAGGGCAGTGCGGCCGACTGGGCCCTGCTGATGCTGGCCGCCCTGCGCCGCACCTGCGCGACGATGGCCGCCGAGCTGGTCTTCTTCCAGCACGACGAGGTCATCGTCCACTGCCCCGAGGCGGAGACCGACACGGTCGTCACGGCGATACGGGAGGCGGCGACCCTCGCGGGCCGCCTCACCTTCGGCGACACCCCGGTCCGCTTCCCGTTCACCACAGCGGTGGTGGACTGCTATGCGGACGCCAAGTAGCCGACGCAGCCGCTGAGGCCCACGGAACCGACGGCTCGGACGAACGAAAAAAGACCAGCTCAGACACTGTCCGGGCTGGTCTTCAGTGGAGCCGCCTTCGGGATTCGAACCCGAGACCTACGCATTACGAGTGCGTTGCTCTGGCCATCTGAGCTAAGGCGGCGCGCTGTCGGCACCATGGTGCGATCAGCAACGCGGTAAGTCTACACAGTTTCGCAGGGTGCTCCGTACCGGCCCCCGAGGGCCTTCGGGGGCCGGCGCCGCCTCCGTCAGGAGCAGCGCTTCCCGTCCGGCGGGACGGTGCCCCGCAGGAGGTAGGCGTCGATGGTGGAGTCGACGCAGGTGCTGCCGCGGCCGTAGGCGGTGTGGCCGTCGCCGTCGTAGGTGAGGAGGCGGCCGGAGGAGAGCTGGCCGGCCAGGGACTGGGCCCACCGGTAGGGGGTGGCGGGGTCGCGGGTGGTGCCGACCACGACGATCGGGGCGGCGCCGGCGGCGACGATGCGGTGCGGCTCGCCCGAAGGCTGGACCGGCCAGTACGCGCAGGTCAGGGAGGCCCAGGCGAGGCCCTCGCCGAACACGGGGGACGCCTTGCGGAAGTCGGGGAGCGCCTCGCGCACCTGGTCCGGGGTGGCGAAGGCGGCGGGCAGGTCGAGGCAGTTCACGGCGGCGTTGGCGGACATCAGGTTGCTGTAGCCGCCGTCGGCGCCGCGTTCGTAGTAGCCGTCGGACAGCGCCAGCAGTCCGACGCCGTCGTTCTTCTTCATCGCCGCGCCGAGGACCTCGCGGAGCTGCTGCCAGGCGCCCTCGTCGTACATGGCCGCGATCACGCCGGTGGTGGCCAGGGACTCGGTGAGCTTGCGGCCGGCGGTGTCGCCGGTGGGGACGGGCCGGGCGTCGAGCTTGCGGAAGAACGCCTTGAGGTTCTCGCCGACCCGGTAGGGCGGGGTGCCCTTGCCGCCGAGCGGGCAGTCGGCCCGCCGGACGCAGTCCTTCGCGAACGACTGGAACGCGGTCTCGAAGCCCGCCGTCTGCTCCAGGTTCAGCCTCCGGGCCGGCAGCGAGGGGTCCATCGCGCCGTCCAGCACCAGCCGGCCCGTGCGGTCGGGGAACAGCCCGGCGTACGTCGCCCCGAGGAAGGTGCCGTACGACGCTCCGACGTAGTTCAGCTTCTCGTCGCCGAGGACCGCCCGCAGCAGGTCCATGTCGCGGGCCGTCTCGACGGTCGACACATGGCGCAGCAGCTTCGGCGCGCCGGCGCCGCAGCCCTCGGCGAACTTCTGGTACGCGGCGACGAGCCGCTCCGTCTCCCGCTCGTCGTCGGGGGTGGTGTCGGTCTGGGTGTACGTGTCCATGGCGGGGCCGTCGAGGCATTCCACGGGCTCGCTGCGGGCCACGCCACGCGGGTCGACGGCCACCATGTCGTAGCGGGCGCGGACCTCCTCCGGGTAGCCGATGCCCGCGTACTGCTGGAGGTAGCCGATCGCCGAGCCGCCCGGTCCGCCCGGGTTGACCAGCAGCGACCCGAGCCGCTTTCCGGGGCCGGTGGCCTTCTTGCGGGCCACGGCTAGCCGGACGTCACCGTCGGTGGGCTCGGCGTAGTCAAGCGGGGCCTTCATCGTGGCGCACTGGAAGCCGGGGACGCCGCACTCCCGCCAGCTCAGCTTCTGCCCGTAGTACGGCGACAGCTCCGACGGCGTGGCCCGCGGCAGGGCCGCCAGGGACGCTCCCGACGCCGAACTCGCGGAGGTCGAGGCGCCGTGCGCGGAGCAGGCGGTGGCCAGCAGCGCGGCGGCGGCGAGGACGAGACCGGTACGGGTTCTGCGGTGAGTGCGCCTTGAGTACATCCAGCGAGCGTAACGCTCAGCGACGGAGCAGACGCGCTTCGTGTCGGATGTGCCTCGTACGAGTTATCCCCTCCTGCCTTCGCTGCCGCTTGCTTCCCGGGGCCGTGCCCGTCAGCCGGCTCTGAGGGCCATCGTCATCGCCTCCACGGCCAGCAGCGGCGCGACATTGCGGTCGAGGGCCTCGCGGCAGGCGTTGATCGCCTCGATGCGGCGCAGGGTGGACTCCGGGGTGCCGGCGCGGGCCAGTCTCTCCAGGGCGTCCTCCGCCTCGGCGTTGGCGATGGCGACGCGGGAGCCGAGCTGGAGGGCGAGGACATCGCGGTAGAACGCGGTGAGGTCGGTCAGCGCGACGTCGAGGCTGTCGCGCTGGGTACGGGTCCGGCGCCGCTTCTGCTTGTCCTCCAGGTCCTTCATGACGCCCGCCGTGCCGCGCGGCATCCGGCCGCCCTGGCCCGCGCCCATCGCCGTCTTCAGCTCCTCGGTCTCCTTGCCGTCCCGCTCCTCCGCGAGCCGCTTGGCGTCCTCGGTCGCCGCGTCGACCAGCTCCTGCGCGGCCTTCAGGGCGCCGCCGATCTCCTCGACCCGCAGCGGCAGCTTCAGTACGGCGGCCCGGCGCTCGCGGGCGGCCGGGTCGGTGGCCAGCCGGCGGGCCCGGTCGACGTGGCCCTGGGTGGCGCGGGCCGCCGCGGCGGCGACCTGCGGCTCGACGCCTTCCCGGCGTACGAGCATGTCGGCGACGGCCTCGACCGAGGGCGTACGCAGATTCAGGTGGCGGCAGCGGGAGCGGATGGTGGGCAGCACGTCCTCGATGGAGGGGGCGCACAGCAGCCACACCGTGCGGGGGGCCGGCTCCTCGACGGCCTTCAGGACGGCGTTGGCCGATTTCTCGTTCAACCGCTCGGCGTCCTCGACGAGGATGACCTGCCAGCGGCCGTTCGCCGGGGAGGTGAAGGACTTGCGGACGGTGTCCCGCATGTCGTCGGCGAGGATCTGGGTGCCGATGGCGGCGACCGTGGTGACGTCCGCGTGGGTGCCGATCAGGGCGGTGTGGCAGCCGTCGCAGAAGCCGCAGCCGGGGACGCCACCGAGGGCCCGGTCGGGGCTGACGCACTGGAGCGCGGCGGCGAAGGCCCGCGCCGTCTGCTCCCGTCCCGCGCCGGGCGGGCCGGTGAACAGCCAGGCGTGGGTCATCTTCGACGCCTCGGGCGGCGGGGCGTCGCTCGCGGCGGCGGTGACGAACGCGTCGGCGTCCCGGGCAGCGGCGGCGAGCTGCTCGCTCACCTTCTCCTGTCCGACCAGGTCGTCCCACACGCTCATGGGTCACGCCGTCCTTCCGTCACATCACGTCGCTCCACCCATTGTGCGGGCGGCCACTGACAACGGGCCCCGGCGTCACCGCCGTGACCGGCGTCACCGCGTCATCGGCCTCACCGGCCTCACCACCGAGGCCCGTCCGGGCGGGCCGACGGCCGGGTCAGCGCCGGTCAGCGCCCGCACCCCACCGGCCGAGGGCGGGGCCAGCGACCCCGCCCGCCGCGGCGGATCAGCGCCCCCGACGGCCCCGGCCGCCCCGGTGGCCGCCTCCGCGGTCCTCGTCGTCCGGGTCGTCCGCGTGCGGGCCCAGCAGCTCGTCCGCGAGCGTCGGCAGGTCGTCCAGCGGCGTCTCCTCGGCCCAGTCGGACCGGCGCCGACGGCCCCGCGCCCGGTCGGCGGCGGGTCCGGCGTCCACCGCGCCCGGGTCGACCTGGGGCAGCTCCCGCGTACGGTCGTTCCCGCCGCCGTCGGCCGCGTCGCCCCGGTCTTCGTCCCGGTCCTCGTCCCGGAAGTACCCCGGCGGCACCCGGTCGGCCGGGTCCTCCCCGCGTACCGGCGGGAGCACGGCGGTCTCGTCGGCCGCGCCGGGCGACACCGGCGGAAGTACCGCCGTCTCGTCCGCCGCGCCCGGGTCCACCTGGGGCAGCACCGCCGTCTCGTCCGCCGCGCCCGGGTCCACCTGGGGCAGCACCGCCGTCTCGTCGGCCGGGCCCGCCCCGCCCGGAGGTACCGGCGGCCTCGGCAGTTCGGCCGTCGCCTCGGCCTCGGAGGGCGTCGCCGCCCCGGCCCCGGAGGACGCCCGCGGCCCGGCCGGGCGGCCGTCGGCGGTCCCGTCCGCCTCCTCCCGCACCGGACGCAGTACCGCCGTGTCCTCCACCGGACCGCCGGAGGCGTCCGTCGGGGTCACCACCGGCGTCGGCACGGTCGCGTCGTCCAGGGGCGCGGGCCGGGGAGCCCGTGCCGCGGGCGGTACCGCCGGCTTCGGGCCGGTCGCCGCCGCTGCCGCCGCCTGCTCGGCCGCCCGGCGTGCCTCCTCCGCGCGGAGCAGGGCCTCCTCGGCCTTGCGCTGCTTCTCCAGGCGCCGCGCCTCGGCCTCGGCCCGCAGCCGCGCCTCCTCCTCGGCCTGCCGGCGGCGGCGCTCCTCCTCCGCCTTGCGGCGGGCCTCCTCCTCGGCGCGCGCCTTCTCCTCCGCGAGGAGTCGTGCCCGCTCCTCCTCGGCCTTGCGGCGCGCTTCCTCGGCGCGCCGCCGGGCCTCCTCGGCCTGCCGTTCGGCCTCGCGGCGCTGGGCCTCCTCCAGCTCGCGCCGCTTGCGCTCCTCCTCCTCGGCGCGCAACTTCTCCAACTGCTCCTGGCGCTCGCGCTCCAGGCGCTCCTCCTCGGCCTTGCGCGCGGCCTCCTCCTCGGCCTTGCGGCGCGCCTCCTCCTCGGCCTTGCGCCGGGCCTCCTCGCGGGCCTCGATCTCGGCCTGGGACAGCGGCAGCACCTGGTCGAGCCGGTGGCGCAGGGCGGTGGTGACGGCCTCGGGCTCCTGCCCGGCGTCCACCACGAGGTAGCGGCCGGGGTCGGCCGCGGCCAGCGTGAGGAAACCGGCCCGCACGCGTGCGTGGAACTCGGCGGGCTCCGACTCCAGCCGGTCCGGCGCCTCGGTGAACCGCTCGCGGGCCGTCTCCGGGGAGACGTCCAGCAGCACCGTCAGATGCGGGACGAGCCCGTTGGTCGCCCAGCGGTTGATACGGGCGATCTCGGTCGGGGACAGATCGCGCCCGGCGCCCTGGTAGGCCACCGAGGAGTCGATGTACCGGTCGGAGATGACGACCGCGCCGCGCTCCAGTGCGGGCCGGACCACTGTGTCGACGTGCTCCGCGCGGTCGGCGGCGTACAGCAGGGCCTCCGCGCGGTGCGACAGCCCGGCGCTGGAGACGTCCAGCAGGATGGAGCGCAGGCGCTTGCCCACCGGCGTGGCGCCCGGCTCGCGGGTGAGCACGACTTCGTGGCCCTTGCCGCGGACCCATTCGGCGAGCGCCTCCGCCTGGGTGGACTTCCCGGCGCCGTCGCCGCCCTCCAGAGCGATGAAGAAACCGTTCGTCGCGGGGGTCTGCACCGGGTCGTCGCCGCCGAGCAGCGCGTCCCGCAGATCGTGCCGGAGCGGGACCCCGGAGCGGTCGTCGACCTTGGCGAGGACCAGCGCGGCCACCGGCAGCAGCAGCGCGCCGACCAGCATCAGGGTGAACGCGGCGCCGCCGTGCGCGAAGACGAACCTGCCGTTCTCCAGGCGGTGCGGTCCGATGCCCGCGGCCACCAGGGGGGCGACCACCGCGGCGAGCGCCACGCAGACCCGCACGCAGGCGTGCAGGTGGTCGGTGACGCGTGTCCGGCGGTGGTGCTCGGTCTCCTGGTCGAGGAGGGCGTGCCCGATGTTGGCGGCGATGCCCGCGCCGGCCCCGGCCAGCACGGCGAGCAGCAGCACGGTGGTGTCGTCCGGGACGAGCCCGGCGGCCAGCAGGGCGACGCCCTCGAAGGCGATGGCCAGGGACAGCAGCCGCCGCCGGGACAGCGAGGGCAGCAGGGCGGGCGCCGTACGGATGCCGACGACGACACCGCCGGTCAGCGCGCCGGCCAGCAGCCCGAACAGCACCGGACCGCCGCCCAGGTCCTTGGCGTGCAGCACGGCCACGGCGACGGCGACGGCGATCGCGCCGGCGACCGCGGTGCAGGCGAGCACCAGCAGCGGCAGCGCGCCCGTGCGGCCCTTCTCGGGACCGGCGGCCGTCCTGGGGCGGCGCAGCCCCTCCAGCGGCGACCGCGCACGCGGGGTGCGGACGCCGGGCAGCTCCAGGAAGAGAAGCAGGCACAGGGACCCGGCGAAGAGCCCGGCCGCCACGTACGCGGCGAGCGCCGCCCGGTGCTGGGCGAACCAGTCGACGCCGGCCCCGAGCAGGTTGTTGACCAGCCCGGCGACGACCAGGGCGAGCGCCGCGAGCGGTACGGCGACGAAGCTCGTCCGCAGCGACAGCCGGCGCAGCGCGTCCATGTGGTCGGGCAGCGGGCGTACCGAGGCGCCCTCGGGGGGCGGGGCGGGCAGCAGCGCCGGGGCGGCGCTCTCCCGGCACACCGTCCAGAAGCGCTCGGCGACAGCGACGACGAAGGCGGTGGCCAGCAGGGCGGCGAGCGCGTCGTCCGGCGTCCAGTCGATCCACAGCGGCGCGACGATCAGCAGCACCGCCCGCAGGCCGTCCGCGCCCACCATGGTCAGGCGGCGGTCCAGCGGACCGTCCTGGGAGGTGAGCGAGGTGAGCGGCCCGAGCAGGACGGCGCCGAACAGCAGCGTCCCCAGGATGCGCACCGCGAAAACGGTCGCCACTGCGAACGCCACGCCGCGGTAGCCGCCGCCGAACGAACCGGCCGCGATCGCCGCCTGCACGGCGAGCAGGACCAGCACCAGCAGGGCAAGGGTGTCGCCGACACCGCTCACCAGGTGCGCACTCCACAACCGCCGCAGTTGCGGCCGGCGCAGCAGGGCGCGGACGGCACGCTCGCGGGAGTCCGCGACCAGGGCGTCGTCTGGGGCCGGGTGAGTGGCCGTTGGCTGCTCGGCTCGCGTCATGCGTTCAGCCTATCGGCAGCCACGGACAGCCCCGCGTACATGCCCGAACGTACGACCGCCCCGACACCGAATCGATGCCGAGGCGTTCGTTTCGCGAAGGCCCGGTGCCGGGAAACGGCACCCGGGCGCGGCGCTCAGTCCTCCGGCGTGTTGGCCGCGGTCGCCTTGGCGGCGGCGGTGGACTTCTTCGCGGCCGCCGTGGTCTTCTTCACGGTCGTCGTCTTCTTGGTCGCCGTCTTCTTGGCCGCCGTCTTCTTGGCGGGGGCCTTCTTGGCGGCGGTCTTCTTGGCGGCCGTCTTCTTCGCCGTCTTCTTGGCGGGGGCCTTGGCCCGCTTCTCGGCGAGCAGTTCGAAGCCGCGCTCGGGGGTGATCGTCTCGACGCTGTCGCCGGAGCGCAGGGTCGCGTTGGTCTCCCCGTCGGTGACGTACGGGCCGAAGCGGCCGTCCTTGACCACGACCGGCTTCTCGCTGACCGGGTCGGTGCCCAGCTCCTTCAGCGGCGGCTTGGCCGCGGCCCGGCCGCGCTGCTTGGGCTGGGCGTAGATCGCCTGCGCCTCTTCCAGCGTGATCGTGAAGAGCTGATCCTCGGTCTGCAGGGAGCGCGAGTCCGTGCCCTTCTTCAGATACGGGCCGTAGCGGCCGTTCTGCGCGGTGATCTCGGTGCCGTCGGTGTCGGTGCCGACGACGCGCGGCAGCGACATCAGCTTCAGGGCGTCGTCCAGGGTGACCGTGTCCAGCGACATCGACTTGAACAGCGAGGCCGTCCGCGGCTTCACCGCGTTCTTGCCGGTCTTCGGGGTGCCCTCGGGGAGTACCTCGGTGACGTACGGGCCGTAGCGGCCGTCCTTGGCGACGATGGTGTGCCCGGTGGCCGGGTCGGTGCCCAGTTCGAAGTCGCCGCTGGGCTTGGCGAGCAGTTCCTCCGCCAGCTCCACGGACAGCTCGTCGGGCGCGAGGTCCTCGGGGACGTCGGCGCGCTGGTGGTTCTCGGAGTCCTTCTCGCCGCGCTCGACGTACGGGCCGTAGCGGCCGACGCGCAGCACGATGTCGTTGCCGACCGGGAACGAGGACACCTCGCGGGCGTCGATGGCGCCGAGGTCGGTGACGAGTTCCTTGAGGCCGCCGAGGTGGTCGCCGTCGCCGTTGCCCGCGTCGGCCGCGACTCCGGCGCCCGAGCCCTCGCCGAAGTAGAAGCGGCGCAGCCACGGCACGGCCTGGGCCTCGCCGCGGGCGATGCGGTCGAGGTCGTCCTCCATCTTGGCGGTGAAGTCGTAGTCGACGAGCCGCCCGAAGTGCTTCTCCAGGAGGTTGACCACGGCGAAGGAGAGGAAGGACGGGACGAGCGCGGTGCCCTTCTTGAAGACGTAGCCGCGGTCGAGGATCGTGCCGAGGATCGACGCGTATGTCGACGGGCGGCCGATCTCGCGCTCCTCCAGCTCCTTGACCAGCGACGCCTCGGTGTAGCGGGCCGGGGGCTTGGTGGCGTGCCCGTCGACCGTGATCTCCTCGGCGGTCAGCGCGTCGCCCTCGGCGACCTGCGGCAGCCGGCGCTCGCGGTCGTCCAGCTCGGCGTTGGGGTCGTCGGCGCCCTCGACGTACGCCTTCAGGAAGCCGTGGAAGGTGATCGTCTTGCCGGAGGCGGTGAACTCGACGTCCCGGCCGTCGGCCGCGGTACCGCCGATCTTGACGGTGACGCTGTTGCCGGTGGCGTCCTTCATCTGGGAGGCGACGGTCCGCTTCCAGATCAGCTCGTACAGCTTGAACTGGTCGCCGGTCAGTCCCGTCTCGGCGGGCGTGCGGAAGCGGTCGCCGGAGGGGCGGATCGCCTCGTGCGCCTCCTGCGCGTTCTTGACCTTCCCGGCGTACGTGCGCGGCTGCGCCGGCAGGTAGTCGGCGCCGTACAACTGCGTCACCTGGGCGCGGGCGGCGGCGACCGCCGTGTCGCTCAGGGTCGTGGAGTCCGTACGCATGTACGTGATGTAGCCGTTCTCGTACAGCTTCTGGGCGACCTGCATGGTCGCCTTCGCCCCGAAGCCGAGCTTGCGGGACGCCTCCTGCTGGAGCGTGGTGGTGCGGAACGGGGCGTACGGCGAGCGGCGGTACGGCTTGGACTCGACGGAGCGGACGGCGAACCGCGTGTCCTCCAGGGCGGCGGCCAGCGCGCGGGCGCCGGCCTCGTCGAGGTGGAGGGTGTTGGCGCTCTTGAGCTGCCCCAAGGAGTCGAAGTCGCGGCCCTGCGCGACCCGCCGGCCGTCGACGGTCTGGAGGCGGGCGACGAGGGACGACGGGTCGGAGGCGTCTCCCGCGCGGCCGGATGGGGGTCCCCCCGCCGGAGCGAAGCCGGAGGTGGGGGAGAAGGTGCCCGTCAGGTCCCAGTACTCGGCGGAGCGGAAGGCGATGCGCTCGCGTTCCCGTTCGACGACGAGCCGGGTGGCGACGGACTGGACGCGGCCCGCGGACAGCCGCGGCATGACCTTCTTCCACAGGACCGGCGAGACCTCGTAGCCGTAGAGGCGGTCGAGGATGCGGCGGGTCTCCTGGGCGTCGACCAGCTTCTGGTTGAGCTGGCGCGGGTTGGCCACGGCGGCCCGGATGGCGTCCTTGGTGATCTCGTGGAACACCATGCGCTTGACCGGGATCTTCGGCTTGAGGACTTCCTGGAGGTGCCAGGCGATGGCCTCGCCCTCGCGGTCCTCATCGGTGGCGAGGAACAGCTCGTCGGAGTCCTTCAGCAGGTCCTTGAGCTTCTTGACCTGCGCCTTCTTGTCGGCGTTGACCACATAGATCGGCTGGAAGTCGTGTTCGACGTCCACACCGAGCCGGCGGACCTCTCCGGTGTACTTCTCCGGCACCTCGGCGGCGCCGTTGGGAAGGTCGCGGATGTGCCCGACGCTCGCTTCGACGACGTACCCGGGGCCGAGGTAGCCCTTGATCGTCTTCGCCTTGGCAGGCGACTCGACGATGACGAGTCGGCGGCCGCCCTTTGCGGTCTCGCTGGTCGGGGACAACTTCGCTCTTCTCTCCGGTCGGCGCTGGGGGACGCCCCCGGCGTGGGTCCCGGGGGTCGGGTCCTGTTCCTTGTTCGCTCGTGACGCTGCGGAGTGTGACGGTACCTCCCGCCCCCGTGTCAAACGGGAAAAGCCCGCAACGGCCACTCGAACGGTAACCCGACTAACCCTCTTCCTGCCGCCCGGAGTCGCCACGTGCTTGCGGAGGCGTATCCGGAGCGCGACCTTTCGATTACCGGGTCCGCAGGGTCCCGGACGTCCGGAAGCCGCCGTTCAGACGCGGGTCAGGCACCATGCGCCGAGCGCCAGCGCGAGCACGGCGGCGACGCTCGCGACGGCCGCCGATGCGACGGGGCTCACACCCTCGGCGACGGGCCGGCGGTGCCTGACCCGGGTCAGGGTCCACACCAGCAGACCGGCGCCGAACAGGGCGAACACCGTTCCCGCGAAGATCGCCGGCCCACTCTCCATGGCTCCCCGTGCCCCTTTTCTCCGTCCGCGCGTGTCCAGCCCCGGCGAGGCTGACACGCGCGGGCGGCGCCCAGGCGAACCCGAGGTGAACGGGGGCCCGGCGGGCCTCGTCACGACACGTTCCGGACACCGCGTACGGGCCCGGCGGCACCCGCGTACGCCGGTTTCCGGGCGTCCCCGGCGTCCGAAACCCGGTGGGTGCGGTTCACGGACGCCCCGGGCGCGTCACCGCCCCGGGTCCGCGGGCGTCCCGGGCGCGTCACCGTGCCGGTTCGAGGAAGCCCTGTTCCACCAGGAGCCGGATCTGGGCCGGCGTGCGGTCGCGCAGCAGGACCGGGTCCTCGCCCATGAGCTGGGCGATGGCGTCCAGGATGCGGCCCGCGCTCATCGTGCCGTCGCAGACGCCGGCGAAGCCCGCGCCGACGGTGTCGACCCGGGTCGCCCGGCGCATGCCGCGGTGCTGGCGCAGCACGACGTGCTCGGGGTCCTCGGCGCCGGGCAGCCCGACCTGTTCCTGGACGATCTCGCCGGCCAGGGTGAAGCTCGCTTCGAGCAGGGCCGCGTCGTCGTGGGCGCGCAGGTAGTCGATGCGGTCGAAGTGGGCCCGGACGGTCTCGCCGAGCGGCTGCTCGACCGGATGCGGCCATTCCTCGACGACGATCGACGGCTCGGCGGCGTCGCTGCGGCGCAGGGTGATCCAGCCGAAGCCGACCCCCTTGACCTTGCGCGCCTCGAACTCGTCCAGCCACGCGTCGTACCGCGCCTGGTACTCGGTGAGGTCACCGCGGTGGTCCCCGGCGTCCCTGAGCCACAACTCGGCGTACTGCGTGATGTCCTGGACCTCGCGCTGCACGATCCACGCGTCGCAGCCCGGCGGCACCCAGGAGCGCAGCCGGTCCGTCCATTCCTCCCCCTCCACGTGCTGCCAGTTGGCGAGGAACTGCGCGAACCCGCCCTCGGTCAGCCGTCCCCCCGCTTCCTGAACGAGCGTGCGGCACAGATCGTCCCCGCCCATCCCGCCGTCGCGGTAGGTGAGCCGCGCGCCCGGCGAGATCACGAACGGCGGGTTGGAGACGATCAGGTCGTAGCGGTCGTCCGCGCCGACCGGTGCGAACAGGGAGCCCTCGCGCAGGTCGGCCGCCGGGGCGCCGGAGAGCGCGAGGGTGAGCGCGGTGATGTGCAGGGCGCGCGGGTTGACGTCGGTCGCCGTCACGCGCGTGGCGTGCCGGGAGGCGTGCAGGGCCTGGATGCCGGAACCGGTGCCGAGGTCGAGGGCGGCGGCGACGGGGGTGCGCACGGTGAGGCCGGCGAGCGTGGTGGAGGCGCCGCCCACGCCCAGGACGACGCCCTCGGCCTGGCTGCCGATGCCGCCCGCGCCGCCGACCGCGCAGCCCAGGTCGGAGACGATGAACCAGTCCTCGCCGTCGGACCCGCCGTAGGGCCGCACGTCCACGGTGGCCGCCACCTCGTCCCCGCCGGTCCGCGTCAGCCAGCCGCTCTCCAGGCACGCGCCGACGGGCAGGACGTCCGCCACGCGTGCGTGCGGCACGGGCTGCTGGAGCAGGAACAGCCGGACGAGCGTCTCCAGCGGCGTGTCGCCGCGCGTGGCGCGCAGCGCGGGCACGGTCTCGCTGCGGGAGAGGGCCGCGTACGCGGGCGCCCCGAGCAGTTCCAGCAGGCCGTCGGCGGTGAAGGCGGCCCCGAGAAGGGCCTCCCGGAGCCGGGCGGTGACGTCGGGACGGTCGGCGCGGGGCAGGGGGGAGAGGTCGGCGTTGCTCACGCCCCCATTGTGACGCGCCCTCCGCGCGGGGCCACCGCGGCGGACGTCAGCTCGTCGTGGCGGACGCCGAGGCGGAGGCCGACTTGCAGCTCGGCTGCTTGGCCATGGCCTGGCCGACCTCGCCCTCCTCCAGTGCCTTCAGGGCGTCGTTGCCGCTGCGGGAGAGCTTGTCCAGCTCGGTGGCGACGTCCTTGAGGCCGTCGGCGAACTTCGCCTGGTCCTTGGTCTCCAGCGCCTCCACCTGCTTCCTCAGGGAGGCGTACGACGAGGAGAGCGTGTTCAGTTCCCGGACGGCGTCCTTCTGCTTCTTCTCGCCGTCCTCGACGTCCGGCACGCCGGCCTTGCGCACGGCGTCGCCCATCGCCTTGTAGGCGTCGGACATGTCCTGGAACGCCTGGGCGTCGGTCTTCCGGACGTCCTGCGGGCTGCTGTTGTCCGAGGTCTGCTTCTGGATCGCGGCGTTGGCGGCCTCGATCTTCTTCGCCTGCGGCTGGACGCCGTCGCAGACCTGCTGGGCCCAGGAGTCCAGCTTGTCGTTGCCTTCGTCGTCGCCGCCGCATCCCGTCAGCGCCAGTACCAGTACCGCACCGCCGGACAGTGCGGCCGCGAGCTTCTTGTTCACCGGATTGGTCCCTTCCATGGCTCTCGGCCCCGGAACATACACGCCATCCGGGCGACACCCGCGTGACCAACATCCGATACGACGTTAATTGCAGCCATTTGCACCAGGCGAGAGAAGGCTCACGGCATACCTCCCCGGCACGCGGACGCGGGCGCACGGCGCGTCACCACACGCCGTACGCCCGCGCCTTGAGCCGGGCCGCGCGCCCCGAGTGGCAGACCGGACCTAGGAAACCACCGCCGTGTCCGCCGGCTCGGGCTTCCGGCCGGTGCCGTCCTCGTCGCCCATGGCGATGCCGCGCCGCTTGGAGACGTACACCGCGCCGACGACGACCGCGAGGGCCAGCAGCGCGATCAGCACCCGTACGCCCACGCTCTTGTCGGGTCCGTACGAGAACTTGATCACCGCGGGGGCGATGAGCAGCGACACCAGGTTCATCACCTTCAGCAGCGGGTTGATGGCCGGTCCCGCGGTGTCCTTGAAGGGGTCGCCGACCGTGTCGCCGATGACGGTGGCGGCGTGCGCGTCGCTGCCCTTGCCGCCGTGGTGGCCGTCCTCGACGAGTTTCTTGGCGTTGTCCCAGGCGCCGCCGGAGTTGGCGAGGAAGACCGCCATCAGCGTGCCCGCGCCGATCGCGCCCGCCAGGAACGCGCCGAGGGCGCCCACACCGAGCGTGAACCCGATGAAGATCGGCGCCAGCACGGCGAGCAGTCCGGGCGTGGCGAGTTCGCGCAGGGCGTCCTTCGTGCAGATGTCGACGACTTTCCCGTACTCCGGTGTCTGGCTGTAGTCCATGATCCCGGGTTTCTCCCGGAACTGCCGGCGCACCTCGAAGACGACCGCGCCCGCCGACCGGGACACCGCGTTGATCGCCAGGCCGGAGAAGAGGAAGACGACCGCCGCGCCGGCGATCAGCCCGACCAGGTTGTTGGGCTGGGAGATGTCCATCATCAGGCTCATCGGCGCCCCCGGCCCGCTGAGCTGCTCACCGACGTCCCGGGCGCCGGTGGTGATGGCGTCGCGGTACGACCCGAACAGCGCCGACGCGGCGAGCACGGCGGTGGCGATGGCGATGCCCTTGGTGATGGCCTTGGTGGTGTTGCCGACCGCGTCCAGGTCGGTGAGGACCTGCGCGCCCGCGCCCGTGACGTCGCCGGACATCTCGGCGATGCCCTGGGCGTTGTCGGAGACCGGCCCGAAGGTGTCCATGGCGACGATCACGCCGACCGTGGTGAGCAGGCCGGTGCCGGCCAGCGCCACCGCGAACAGCGCCAGCATGATCGACGCGCCGCCGAGCAGGAAGGCCCCGTAGACGCCGAGGCCGATCAGCAGGGCGGTGTAGACGGCCGATTCCAGGCCGATGGAGATGCCGGCCAGGACGACGGTGGCCGGTCCGGTGAGCGAGCTCTTGCCGATGTCCCGCACGGGGCGCCGGGTGGTCTCGGTGAAGTAGCCGGTGAGCTGCTGGATCAGGGCGGCGAGCACGATGCCGATGGCCACGGCGACGAGCGCGAGGACCCGCGGGTCGCCGTCCTTGCCCGCGATCGCCGCGTCGGTGACGCCGTCGAGGTCGGCGTACGTGCCCGGCAGGTAGACGTAGACGGCCACCGCCACCAGCACCAGCGAGATCACCGCGGAGATGAAGAAGCCGCGGTTGATCGCGCTCATCCCGCTGCGGTCGCTGCGGCGCGGCGCCACCGCGAAGATCCCGATCATCGCGGTGATCACCCCGATGGCCGGGACCAGCAGCGGGAACGCCAGCCCCGAGTCGCCGAAGGCCACCTTGCCGAGGATCAGCGCGGCGACCAGCGTCACGGCGTACGACTCGAAGAGGTCGGCCGCCATGCCCGCGCAGTCGCCGACGTTGTCGCCCACGTTGTCGGCGATGGTCGCGGCGTTGCGCGGGTCGTCCTCCGGGATGCCCTGCTCGACCTTGCCGACCAGGTCGGCGCCGACGTCGGCGGCCTTGGTGAAGATGCCGCCGCCGACCCTCATGAACATCGCGATCAGGGCGGCCCCGAGGCCGAAGCCCTCCAGGACCTTCGGCGCGTCGGCCGCGTACACCAGCACCACGCAGGAGGCGCCGAGCAGACCGAGCCCCACCGTGAACATGCCGACGACGCCGCCCGTGCGAAATGCGATCTTCATCGCTTTGTGCGAGACGAGGGTGAGATCCTTTTTCGGTTCACCCTCGGCCGGTGTCGCTTCCCGCGCCGCCGCGGCGACGCGCACATTACTGCGGACGGCGAGCCACATGCCGATATACCCGGTGGCCGCCGAGAACGCCGCACCGATCAGAAAGAAGATCGAACGTCCGGCCCGCTGTTTCCAGTCGTCCGCGGGCAGCAGCATGAGCAGGAAGAACACCACGACGGCGAATACGCCGAGGGTGCGCAACTGCCTGGCCAGATAGGCGTTGGCGCCTTCCTGGACCGCCGCCGCGATCTTCTTCATGCTGTCCGTGCCCTCGCCCGCCGCGAGCACCTGGCGCACCAGGACCCCCGCGACCACCAGCGCGGCCAGCGCCACGACGGCGATGACGGCGACCAGGACGCGGTTGCCGTCGGTGAGCACGGCGGCTGCGAGGTTCGTGGGGTGACCCGAGCCATATGAAAGGGAAAGCTCCGCCATTCGTCCTCCTTGACGCTTGGGCTGAGCTCAAGATGTGGACGGATTGTAGGTACCGGAACCTGATCAAAACAGTGCCTGACAAATCTATTCGGCCCGTCAAGCCAAAAGCCGTAACGCCTTCGAAGCATTCATTCACAAGCGCATTGATCGTGAATGGAATCACTTAACGCGCGCACAGAGCCACTGTATGCGGGACGATCGTCTTCCGCACATGACAAAGGGCCCTACGCGGTAGGGCCCTGCGGTTGGCGGAAGCGGATGTCAGTTCAGCGGGAGCGCCGGGGGCGGGGTCGTCGGCCAGGTCATGCGGATCAGTCCGCCGTCCTGGTCGGCCGTGACCTCCACGTCGTCGACGAGCCCGCTGATGACCGCGAGGCCCATCTCGTCCTCCTCGACCTCCGGGTCGTCGCCGAGGGCGCCGGGGGCGCCGCCGGGGGCCGCGTGCGGCGCCTCGTCGCCGACCTCGATGGAGAACTGTTTCTCCTCTTCGATCAGCGCCACCTTCACCGGCGCGGTGATGCCGCCGTTCTGGTGGAGTCCGACGGCTCGGGTGCATGCCTCGCCGACGGCGAGCCTGACCTCGTCGAGGACGGCCTCGTCCACTCCGGCCCTGCGTGCCACCGCGGCCGCCACCAGCCGGGCGGTCCTGACGTGCTCGGGCAGCGCGCTGAAACGGAGTTCAACGGTGGCCATGCATCCCCCTCGGTACTACGGGCGTGCTGTCGAGGGACCGGGCCGCCGAAAGCCCGGCCCCCTGGTGATGCTCATCGACGTCCCGGGCTCGTCGAGGGCCCGGGATCGGTGATCGTCGTCAGTCGGTGGCCGCCACCGCTTCCTCGACCGAGGTGTGAATGGGGAACACCTTGGTGAGGCCGGTGATACGGAAGATCTTGAGAATGCGCTCCTGGTTGCAGACCAGGCGCAGCGAGCCCTCGTGGGCCCGCACCCGCTTCAGCCCGCCGACCAGCACGCCGAGTCCGGTGGAGTCGAGGAAGTCCACGCCCTCCATGTCGACGACGAGGTGGAAACTCCCGTCGTTCACCAGCTCGACCAACTGCTCGCGCAGCTTGGGCGCGGTGTATACGTCAATTTCGCCACCGACCTCGACGACCGTACGATCGCCGACGGTACGGGTCGACAGGGACAGGTCCACGGATCCTCCAGCACCTTGCTATCGAGCGGTCGTCCCTCGGGACACCTCGGCTTGGGGCCCCCGGGACGGTTCGCCAGCCGCGATGGCATTCAATCACTTACCGGCGGGCGTGCACGACGCCTTGGTCCCATTGTCCGTCACGCCGGTGACACACTCGATGCCGATGGCCAAGAATCACCGATCCGATGGACCCCCGACGGACCCCGCCTCGCGGCCGGGTCCGGGCACGGTCCTGGGCCGCCTCTCGGCGGGACCGAGCCGGGCTTCGCGCATCACTCATACGGAGCACTTGCCCCCGCGTGCGGGCCGCCATGCCGTCTGGCCGGACCGGATTCGTCCCGAGGTCGTCGCGGCGGTGCAGGCCGCGGGCATCGCACACCCCTGGGCCCACCAGGCCCGCGCGGCCGAGCACGCCCTCGACGGCGATTCGGTCGTCGTCGCCACCGGCACCGCCTCCGGCAAGTCCCTCGCCTACCTGGTCCCGGTGCTGTCGGCGCTCCTGGACGGCTCCGAGGCCCCCAACGGGCGTGGCGCGACCGCCCTCTACCTGGCCCCGACGAAGGCCCTCGCCGCCGATCAGTGCCGGTCGGTGAAGGAACTTTCACAACCGCTCGGCGCGTCCGTGCGCGCCGCGGTCTACGACGGCGACACGCCGTTCGAAGAACGCGAATGGGTCCGCCAGTACGGCACGTACGTCCTGACCAACCCGGACATGCTGCACCGCGGCATCCTGCCCTCCCACCCCCGCTGGTCCTCCTTCCTGAAGGCGCTGAAGTACGTCGTCATCGACGAGTGCCACACCTACCGCGGCGTCTTCGGCTCGCACGTCGCCCAGGTGCTGCGCAGGCTGCGCAGGCTGTGCGCCCGCTACGGCGCGTCGCCGGTGTTCCTGCTGGCCTCCGCCACCGCCGCCGAGCCCGCGGTCGCCGCCCGCCGGCTCACCGGACTGCCGGTGGTGGAGGTCGCCGACGACGCCTCACCCCGTGGTGAACTGGTGTTCGCCCTCTGGGAGCCGCCCTTGACCGAACTGGAGGGCGAGAAGGGCGCGCCCGTTCGACGCACGGCCACCGCCGAGGCCGCCGACCTCCTCACCGACCTCACCGTGCAGGGCATGCGCTCCATCGTCTTCGTCCGCTCCCGGCGCGGCGCCGAGCTGATCTCCGTCATCGCCCAGGAACGCCTCGCCGAGGTCGACCGGTCCCTCGCCCGGCGTGTCGCGGCGTACCGCGGCGGCTACCTCCCCGAGGAGCGCCGCGCCCTGGAACGCGCCCTGCACTCCGGCGACCTGCTCGGCCTCGCCGCGACCAACGCCCTGGAACTCGGCCTCGACATCTCCGGCCTGGACGCCGTGGTCATCGCCGGCTATCCGGGGACGCGGGCCTCCCTGTGGCAGCAGGCGGGCCGGGCGGGCCGGGCCGGGCAGGGCGCGCTGGCGGTGCTGGTCGCCCGCGACGACCCGCTGGACACCTTCCTCGTCCACCACCCCGAGGCCCTGTTCGACCAGCCGGTCGAGTCCACCGTCCTCGACCCCGACAACCCGTACGTCCTCGCCCCGCACCTGTGCGCCGCGGCGGCGGAACTGCCCCTGACGGACGAGGACCTCAAGCTTTTCGGCCCCGCGTGCGAGGAACTGCTCCCCCAGTTGGAGGCGGCCAGGCTGCTGCGCCGCCGGACCCGGGCCTGGCACTGGACGCGCCGCGAACGGGCCGCCGACCTCACCGACATCCGCGGCGAGGGCGGCCGGCCGGTCCAGGTGGTCGAGGCCGGGACGGGCCGGCTGCTGGGCACGGTCGATGCCGACGCCGCCCACACCACGGTCCACGAGGGCGCGGTCCACCTCCACCAGGGCCGCACCTATCTCGTCCGCTCCCTGGACCTGGACGACTCCGTCGCCCTCGTCGAACAGGCCAGTCCGCCGTACTCGACGGTGGCCCGCGACACCACCGCCATCTCCGTCCTGGAGACCGACGTCGAGATCCCGTGGGGCGACGGCCGCCTGTGCTACGGCTCCGTCGAGGTCACCAACCAGGTGGTCTCCTTCCTGCGCCGCCGCCTGATCACCGGCGAAGTCCTCGGCGAGTCCAAGCTCGACCTCCCGCCTCGTACGCTGCGCACCCGCGCCGTGTGGTGGACGGTCACCGAGGACCAGCTCGACGCCGCCCGGATCAACCCGGAGATCCTCGGCGGGGCCCTGCACGCCGCCGAGCACGCGTCCATCGGCATGCTCCCGCTGTTCGCCACCTGCGACCGCTGGGACATCGGCGGCGTCTCCGTCCCCCTGCACCCCGACACCCTCCTGCCGACGGTCTTCGTCTACGACGGCCACCCCGGCGGCGCGGGATTCGCCGAGCGCGCCTTCCACACGGCCCGCGACTGGCTCACCGCGACCCGCGAGGCCATCGCCTCCTGCGAATGCGACGCGGGCTGCCCGTCCTGCATCCAGTCCCCCAAGTGCGGCAACGGCAACGATCCCTTGCACAAGCGCGGGGCGGTCCGGCTGCTCACGGTGCTGTTGCGGGGGGCGGCGGAGGATTCGGGGGCCTCGGGGGGACCGGGTGCGGCGGGGGGACTGGGGGCGTCAGGGAGACCGGGGGCGTCAGGGAGTCCCACGGCGATGGGTGGGCCAGGGGCGTCGGATGGTCCGGCGGCGTAGGGGGGACCGATGGAGCCGGCGGCCGAGCCGGCGGCGGAGCCGTCACCGCGGGCGCTTCCGCCGGGCCCGCCCGTGCCCTGACCTCCGCCGTGAACGGACCCCGGCCCGAGGCCGCCGTCACGTCGGACACCTGGCCGGTGAGGGCGCACCGCACCAGCCGCGCGCCCTGGGCGCGGGCCACTTGGTCCGCGCGCCCGCACGCCGCCGCGCGGCCCCCTGCCCAGTGGTCCGCCGCCGCGAGGGCCGCGAGATCGGCGCCCCCGGCCGCCCGGTGCCGGGCCACGACCGCCTGCCCGAGGGCCAGGACGACGCCGAACACCACGCACAGCACGGCGATCGCCCCGACACTCCAGACGGTGGCGGATCCACGGTCCGCGCAGCGGCGTGCCACCCGGCTCGATGGCATCCGGTACGGCGGCGTCCGGCACGTCGCTCCCCGGTGAGGTGCGGTCCGTCCCGACGCCCGGATGGGGACCGCCGGACTCAGGACCGCCCAGCCTGAGACCGCCGGACTCAGGACCGCCCGAGCCAGGACCGCCCGCCCCCGTGCCGTCCGATGGGGCATACGCCCGGCGTCCCTCACGTCCTCACCCCCGTCCCCGCCGTCGTCCACTCCACCGAGGCCACGGCCTCCTCCCGTACCTCGAACGGCAGTCCGCTCAAGGCGGGTGGCTTCGCCGTGACGACGACCCGGACGTGTCGCGCCTCCCGGCTGACCGTGACGTCCGCTCCGTCGGGTGCCGCCTGTCGGGTGACCTCGACGACCGCGTCGGCCGGGTCCTGCCGGGCCGCCGCGCGGGCGCCGGTCCGCGCCGCGTCCACGCACTGGATCTGCGCGGCCACCGTGAGCAGGCCCCACACCAGCGCCATCGCGAACATCACCAGCACCGGCAGCACCACGGCCGACTCCGCCGTCACGAACCCGTCGTCGGCCGGACCGCCCGCCCGCCGCTCACATCCGCGCATCGAGCGCCTCTTTCACGATGCTCTCGAGTTCCGCGCCGACCGCCCCGCTCGTGAGCACCTTGTAGAGCACCACGGCGAACGCCACCGCCGCCACGATGCCCATCGCGTACTCGGACGTCACCATGCCCGCGTCCCGTCGCGCACGTGCCCGGCGCACCAGGGCCCGCAGTCGTGTCCGTACCATCTGATACATCTCAACCCCCGTAAGAATTCTTCGTGTTCGTCAGTTGTGGTCGTGCTGGCCGTTCGCTGTTCCGGGTGGGTCATCCACCGCCGTTTCCGCCCAGCGCCCCGCCCGCCAGGCCGATCACCACGGGGAGGATTCCCACCGCGATGAAGGCGGGCAGGAAGCAGAGCCCGACCGGCGCGCTGACCAGGACGGCCGCCCGCCGGGCCCGCGCCGTGGTGGTGCGGGCCCACTCCTCGCGGGCCTGTGCGGCGAGGCGCGCGACCGGTCCGGCGGCGGGCAGCCCGGACACTCCGGCGCGTTCCAGCAGCCGGGCCAAGGGCGGGGCGCCCGGGAACGCCGCCAGGTGATGCCAGGCGCCCTCCGGCTCACCGCCGAGGCGGACCTCCGCCGCGCCCCGCGCCAGGGCGTCGCCGATGGGCCCGCCGAGGGCGTCACCCACGGCCTGCGCCGCCACCACCGGTCCCGCGCCCGCCGTGACGCAGGCCGCCAGCAGGTCGGCCGCCAACGGCAGTTGCCGTGCCGCCTCGGCCACCTCGGCGTCTGCGGCGGCCTTGCCGGCGGGCGGGCGCCGCCGCTGCCAGTGCCGGAGCCCGGCCGCCACGGCCAGCCCCGCCAGCAGGCCGGCGATTCCCCCGACCAGGGCCCAACCGGCGCCCACGGTGGCCAGCAGGGGCAGCCAGGGGCGGGCCCTGGCGAGCACCTCGACGCGCCGTGGGGCGGCGGGTGTCCGCCGGGGGACGGTGAGGCCGGTGAGGCGGCGCCGCACCCCGTGGGCGCGGCGGGCGGTGACCGCCCATCGCACCAGCCACCCGGCGAGCAGCACTGTCCCCACCATCACCCCCAGCCTGTGGACAACTTCCGCGCTCATGACGCCGCCTCCGCCCGTCGTACGATCCGCCCCACCCACCACAGGCCGAGCCCCTCCAGCACACCGCCGGCCAACAGGCAGCCCAGGCCCGGTCCGCTGTGCAGCAGGACGCGCAGCGGGTCGGCCCCGAGCGCGACGCCGAGCAGCAGGCCCAGGGCCGGCAGGCCGGCGAGCATCGCCGCGGTGGTCCGGGCGCCCGCCAACTGCGCCCGCAGGTCGGCCCGCTGGTCCCGCTCGGCGCGCAGCGCCGCCTCCAGGCGGTCGAGTCCGGCCGCGAGGCCGGCGCCCTGGTCGACGGCCACCCGCCAGCACGCGGCGAGTCCCCGCAGCCCGTCGGCGCCGGGCTGCCGTGCCGCCGCCGTGAGCGCGCCCGGCACGTCCCCGCCGAACCGGGCCGCCGCCAGCACTGCCGTACGCCCGTCGCCGAGCCCGCCGGAGTCACGCGCGGCGTGCAGCAGTGCCTCGCCCGGTTGCCGCCCCGCCCGTACCTCCCCCGCGACCGCTCCGCACAGGGCGATCACCGCGTCCTGCCGGCGCTCCCGTGCCCGCCGGTCCCGGCCGGTCAGCCGTGCCCGCCGCAGCATTGGCACCCCGGCCGCCCCCGCGAGGACCGGCAGGAGCGAGGCGCCCAGCACCGCCAGTACCGCTCCCGCCGCCAGGGCCCACCATTCGGGCCGCAGCCGCCCGCGGAGCCGGCGCAGCGCGTCCGTCGCCCGGGTGGCGCCCGGCGGTCCGGTTCCGATCGCCCCGCCGCCCGCGAGCAGCAGCCGTGCCCGCCGGGCCCCGCGGTCCCGGCCGCCCGTCAGCCACACCGCCGCCCCGAGACACGCCACGGCCGCGCTCACCGGCATCTCAGTCATCCCGGTCATCCCGGTCATCCATGTCCCCCTGTGTCCCGCCCCGTTTCCGGGCGTTCTTCGCGCAGCAGTTCCCGCAGCCGCTCCCAGCCCCGCTCGTACGCGAACGCCGCCGCTCCCCACCGCAGTGCGGGAACCGTCCGCACCAGCCCCGACGGGTCCCGTTCCAGCACGCGCACCTCCGCGATCCGCCGCCGGCCGGTCCGGTCCCGCACCAGGTGCAGGACGACCGACAGCGCCGCGGCCACCTGGCTGTGCAGGGCGGCCCGGTCGAGCCCGGCCGCGGTGCCGAGCGCCTCCAGCCGGGCGGGGACGTCCGCCGCCGCGTTGGCGTGGACCGTGCCGCAGCCCGCGTGGCCGGTGTTGAGAGCCGCCAGCAGATGGACCACCTCGGGGCCGCGGACCTCGCCGACGACGAGCCGGTCCGGGCGCATCCGCAGGGCTTGGCGCACCAGGTCCTCCAGGGTCACCAGGCCCGCGCCCTCCTGGTTGGCGGGTCTGGCCTCCAGGCGTACGACGTGCGGATGGTCCGGGCGCAGCTCCGTGGAGTCCTCGGCGAGCACGATCCGCTCGTCCGGCCGGACGAGGCCGAGCAGTGCGCTCAGCAGCGTCGTCTTGCCGCTGCCGGTGCCGCCGCTGACCAGGAACGACGACCGGGCCTCCACCAGCGCCCGCAGCACCCGGTCCCCGCCCGGCGGCACGGTGCCCGCCGCCACCAGTTCGTCCAGCGTGAACGCGCGGGGCCGCACCACCCGCAGGGCGAGGCAGGCGCAGCCGACGGCGACCGGGGGCAGCACCGCGTGCAGCCGGGTCCCGTCGGGCAACCGGGCGTCCACCCACGGCCGGGCGTCGTCGAGCCGCCGACCGGCGACGGCCGCGAGGCGCTGCGCCAGCCGCCGTACCGCACCGGCGTCGGCGAAGCGGACGGACGTCAGCTCCAGTCCGCCGCCGCGGTCCACCCAGACCCGGTCGGGGGCGGACACCAGCACGTCGGTCACCGAGGGATCGGCGAGCAGCGGCTCCAGTGGCCCGCTGCCGACCAGTTCCGAGCGCAGGTGCTCGGCGGTGCCGAGGATCTCGGCGTCCCCCAGGACGCGTCCCTGTTCCCGCAGGGCCTGTGCCACCCGCGCGGGCGTCGGTTCCGCCCCGCTCTCGGCGAGCCGGCGCCGCACACCGTCGAGCAGCCCCGACGGCAACCCGGGTGCCGGACCCGCGCCCCGCACCGGCCCGGACGGCGCCCCGGGCCCCACACCCGCGACCCTGACCGGCGGCCCCGACGGCGACCCGGACCCCACACCCGCAACCCTGACCGGCGGCTCCGACGGCAACCCCGACCCCGCACCCGCTTCCCGGAGCTGCCCCGCCGAACCCTCCCCCGGGCGCAGGTCACGCCCCATCGAAGCCCCCGTGACCCCCATCACCCCGCCCCCACCTCCACCAACGCCCGCTCCCAGAACCCCCGGCAGAAGCGGGCCAGCGGCCCCCTCCCGGTCGCGCCCGGCGGTTCCCTGCCCTCGCTCGCGCGGAGCAGCCCCGCCTCCACGGGGACCTCGCCCGCCAGGGGCAGCCCGAGCAGCCGGGCGACCTCGCGGTCGTCCAGCCCGGGGGTGTACGGCCCCCGTACCGCGACCCGCAGGTCGGCGAGGACCATGCCGACGGCGGAGGCGACCCGCCCGGCCGCCGCGACGGCCCGCAGTTCGGCGGGGACGACGAGGAGTCCGAGGTCGAGCTGGGCGAGGATCTCGGCGACCCCGTCGTCGACCCGGCGGGGCAGGTCGACGACGACCGTCCCGCCCCGGCGCCGCGCCGCGGCGAGCACCGCCCGTACGGCCTGGGGCGGCACGGCGACGCAGTCCCCGCGGTCCCAGCTCAGCACCCGCAGGGAGTGCAGCTCGGGCAGCGACTCCTCCAGGGCGCCGCCGCCGACCCGCCCGCGCGAGGCGGCGAACGCGGGCCAGCGCAGTCCCTCGGTGGTCTCGCCGCCGAGCAGCACGTCGAGCCCGCCGCCCAGCGGGTCGGCGTCCACCAGCAGGGTGCGCAGCCCCTCGCGGGCGGAGGTGACGGCGAGAGCGCAGGCCAGGGTGGAGGCCCCGGCACCGCCCCGGCCGCCGATGACGCCGACGGTGAGGGCGGGCCGGCCGACGCCCTCGGCCACGTCGGCGATGCGGTCGACCAGCCACTGCTCGCCGTCGGGCAGCATCAGGACGTGGTCGGCGCCGATCTCGACGGCCCGCCGCCAGACCCCGGGATCGTCCTGGTCGCGGCCGACCAGCACCACTCCGCGTCGGCGGGCGGCGCCCCGCACGCCCCGCGCGGCGTCGTCGCCGACCAGGACGAGCGGCGCCGCTTCCCAGGTGCCCCGGCGCGGTGGCGCCGAGGGGTGGACCTCGGGTGTGGCGCCCGCCGCCGCGCACAGGCGCAGCAGGTCGTCCAGGAGTCCGGCGTCCTCGGTGATGATCAGTGGTCCGCGCTGTCCGCCTCCCGCGGCGGGCGGCGGATCGTGGGTGACGGTTCCGGTCATGCTTCGTTTCCCCCTTGAGTACGTCCGCTGAGCGCGTCCTCGCGCCGTTCCTCTTGGACCCGGCGATTCGCGGACGTGTAAGAACCGGCGACCGCCCTCCATATGGGCGGCCGACGAAAACCGGCCATACGCGTCCGGCAAACGGAAGCGGCCACGAACTCTCGCGGCCGGGACGCGTTGCAATCACGGTGCAACGAACCGGGAAATCTTGTGGATCTTGGTGGATAACTGTGGACAACCGGGCGGCTTGTGAATATCGCCATCACCCATACCGGTGAGCCCGTCCGCCCCCTGTACGACTTCCGCAGAGGAGTCCGACGACTACCCACCGTGACTAGTCAGGTACATGACAACACCGTGCTCGCTCCCGCCGCCGGAGGGCGGACGGAGTCCGGCCAAGGGAGGAAAACCCATCCGGACATGCGACGACCCCCGCCGGGGGGGAGAGCGGGGGTCGTCTCCACGGCCGACTCGGGGGGGGGAGGAGTCGGACCGGGTTAGCACGGTCGCGAACGATCCGTGACTTCCATGGTGTACCCGAGAGCCCTCTCAGGCAAACCCACGCGCCCCACCTTACGCCGAATGGGCTGCGCCTATGCTCGGGGGCGTGGAAAACCACTCGTTGCCCCGCACAGCGGCCTTCTTTGACCTGGACAAGACGGTCATTGCGAAGTCGAGCACGCTGACGTTCAGCAAGTCGTTCTACCAAGGCGGTCTGATCAACCGCAGGGCCGTCTTGCGCACCGCTTACGCCCAGTTCGTCTTCCTCGCGGGCGGCGCCGACCACGACCAGATGGAGCGGATGCGCAAGTACCTGTCCGCGCTCTGCCGCGGCTGGAACGTGCGACAGGTCCAGGAACTCGTCGCCGAAACGCTGCACGACCTGATCGACCCGATCATCTACGACGAGGCCGCCTCCCTGATCGAGGAGCACCACACCGCCGGCCGCGACGTCGTCATCGTCTCCACATCGGGGTTCGAGGTCGTCGAGCCGATCGGTGAGCTGCTCGGCGCCGACCGCGTGGTGGCCACCCGCATGGTCGTGGGCGACGACGGCTGCTTCACCGGCGAGGTGGAGTACTACGCGTACGGCCCCACCAAGGCGGAGGCCATCAAGGAACTGGCCGCCTCCGAGGGCTACGACCTCTCCCGCTGCTACGCCTACAGCGACT
Source organism: Streptomyces sp. NPDC000134 (assembly GCF_042899225.1). Taxonomy (NCBI): domain Bacteria; kingdom Bacillati; phylum Actinomycetota; class Actinomycetes; order Kitasatosporales; family Streptomycetaceae; genus Streptomyces; species Streptomyces sp. NPDC000134. The sequence goes on along the minus strand of NZ_JBIAZN010000017.1, from coordinate 84,571 downwards.
CGGTCACCGACCTGCCGATGCTGGAGTCGGTCGGGCATCCGCACGCCGTCAACCCGGACCGCGCGCTGCGCCGCGAGGCCCTCACGCGGGCGTGGCCGATCCTGGACTTCCACCGGCCCGTACGGCTCAAGCAGCGGATTCCCGGCCTGTCGGTGCCGCCGCGCCCGGCGCTGGTCGCCGCCGCCGCGATAGGCGCCGCGGCGGCCACCGCGGGGCTCGTCTGGTACGCCGGCCGGCGCCGGGCGGCCCCCGCCTGACCTCACGGAGGGTCGTTCACACCCCGTTTGCCCGTTTGAACCCAAAAGTAAAGAAGTGCGGGCAGGGCTTCCGGTCGCCCTCCTCCTGGAGTACAAAGGAATCAACGGCCCGCGAGACCGAGGAACATCCGAAAGGATCACCTTAAGAACGCACAAGGCCCCACGGACCGAGCACGAGCACCGGGCACCCACGCGACGTCGACCCGTCGATTACGGGCCAGCCGCACCAGGTGACGGGCGAAGAACCCGACCTGATGGGCATATACCGAGGACGCCTGGTAACCCGGTGGGCGTGCCAGCGGCGGTACGGTGATGCGTACCGCCGCATCTCTTGTGTCCAGGGCGGGTCCTGCCGGCCCTTACGCCGCACCGCGCTGGAGCGCCTCGCACACGGCCGTCGACTCCCGCGCGCCCAGTCCGACCGCCCGACCGCAGTGCGCGATCCAGGCGGCCACTCCCTCGGGCGTTCCGGAGACATAGCCGTCGAGGGCCGCCAGATAGGCCGCCCGGCCCAGCTCCGCGTGCCCGACCTCGGCCGGGCAGACGGACTTCGGGTCCAGGCCGCTGCCCACCAGGACGACGCGTTCGGCCGCACGCGCGACCAGCCCGTTGTGGGACACGAAGGGCCGCAGCGCGAGCAGCTCGCCGTGCACCACGGCGGCCGTCACCAGCGCCGGCGCGGAACTGCCCGCGCGGACCAGCTCCGCGAGCCCCTCCAGGCGGCCGTGCGCCTCCTCGGCACTGGGCAGCGGCAGCTCGACCAGCGGCTCGTCGACCGGCTCGCCGGCCTGCCGAGGACGGCCCACCTGATCGGCCTTGTCCGCCGCCGCCACCAGGTGCAGCCGGGCCAGCACGCGCAGCGGCGACTGCCGCCACACGGACAGCAACTGACCCGCCTCGGCGGTCAGCCGCAGCGCCGCGCCCACGGTGCGCGCCTCGCCGTCGCCGCTGAAGTCGGAGCGCCGGCGCACCTCCTCCAGGGCCCAGTCCGCGCCGGACAGCGCGCCCGAGCCACGGGCGCCGCGCAGCGCCGCCTCCGAGGTGATCTCGTTGCTGCGGCGGCGCATGATCCGGTGGCCGTAGACCCGGTCCACGGCCTTGCGCACGGACTCCACCGACTCGGCCACGCCGGGCAGCGCGCCCAGGGCCGCCAGCGGGTCACCGTTGCTCGAGCTCGTTCGCGAGCTTGGCGTACTCATGAGTACGACCCTACGCACCCGGGCGCCGCACCCCTCGATGGAGTGGTCTTCCTCACGCCCTTGCGCTCCGCACAGCCACCGGCGCACTACCCTCGGTGAACATGAAAATTGCTTTCGTCGGGAAGGGCGGCAGCGGCAAGACGACCCTGTCCGCCCTGCTGATCCGCCATCTCGCCGCCACCGGCGCGCCCGTCGTCGCGATCGACGCCGACATCAACCAGCACCTGGGTGCGGCGCTCGGCCTGGACGAGGCGGTGGCGGCCGGGCTGCCCGCGCTGGGCGACCACCTCCCGCTGATCAAGGAGTACCTGCGCGGCACCAACCCGCGGATCACCTCCGCCGAGACGATGATCAAGACGACCCCGCCCGGCGAGGGCTCGACGCTGCTGCGGGTGCGCGAGGACAACCCGGTCTACGACGCCTGCGCCCGGCCGGTGGAACTCGACGGGGACACGGTCCGTTTGATGGTCACCGGGCCGTTCACCGACGCCGACCTGGGAGTGGCCTGCTACCACTCCAAGACGGGCGCGGTGGAGCTGTGCCTCAACCACCTGATCGACGGCCCGGACGAGTACGTGGTCGTCGACATGACGGCGGGCTCGGACTCGTTCGCCTCCGGCATGTTCACCCGCTTCGACATCACGTTCCTCGTCGCCGAGCCGACCCGCAAGGGGGTCTCCGTCTACCGCCAGTACAAGGAGTACGCCCGCGACTACGGCATCACCCTGAAGGTCGTCGGCAACAAGGTGCAGGGCCAGGACGACCTCGACTTCCTCCGCGACGAGGTGGGGGAGGACCTGCTGGTGACGGTGGGGCACTCGGACTGGGTGCGCGCCATGGAGAAGGGCCGGCCGCCCCGGTTCGCCCTCCTGGAGGACGCCAACCGCCGCGCCCTGCGCCTGCTGCACACGGCCGCCGACGTGACGTACGGGCTGCGGGACGCCGAGCGCTACACGCGTCAGATGGTGCACTTCCATCTGAAGAACGCCCGCGCCTGGGCCAATGAGCGCACCGGGGCCGACCTGGCCGCGCAGGTCGACCCCGGTTTCGTGCTCGGCGGTCTCGGCGAGGAGGCCGCCGCCCCGGTGTGACCGGCCCGGTGCGGCGACCGCCGCCGGGATTCAAGGCCTGGCGGCCGGCGCTCCCGGTACGCCCTTGGGCGCCGGAGCGGGGCCGGCCGACAGGTAGGACGCCCAGCCCTTCTTGGGAGCCTGGCCGACCTTCAGGGCACGCAGCTTGCCCAGGGTCGCGGGGTCCTGGGCGTCCAGCCAGTCGACGAGCTGCCGGAAGGAGACGCAGCGCACGTCGTCCTTGGTGCACACCGCCTCGACGACCTCCTGGACGGCGCGCATGTAGGTGCCGCCGTTCCAGGACTCGAAGTGGTTGCCGATGATCAGGGGCGCGCGGTTGCCGTCGTACGCCCGGCGGAAGCCCTGGAGGAGGCCGTCGCGCATCTGGTCGCCCCAGTACTCGTGCAGGTCGGGGTCGCCCTGGGTGCTGGTGCCCGACTGGTTGACCATGAAGTTGTAGTCCATGGTGAGCTGCTCGTAGGAGTGCCCGGGGAACGGCACGAGCTGCATGGACAGGTCCCACAGTCCGTGCTTCTGCTTCGGCCAGACCTGGTTGTCGACGCCGCTGCTGTCGTAGCGGAAGCCCATCTCGGCGGCGGCCTCGGTGAAGTTCTCCCGGCCCTCCAGGCACGGGGTGCGGGCGCCGATCAGTTCCTTGTCGTAGTCGAAGGGCAGGGGCGCCGCCGTCCGCGACCCGGTGTTGGTCCGCCAGGTCTTCACGAACTGCTTGGCCTGGGCGATCTCGTCCTTCCACTCCTCCACCGACCACTCGCCGACGCCCCCCGGGCCGCAGAAGTGGCCGTTGAAGTGGGTGCCGATCTCGTTGCCCTCCCGCCAGGCCAGGCGCAACTGCTCGACGGTGTCGGCGATGCCCTGCTCGTCGTTGAAGCCGATGTCGGAGTGGCCCGGGGGGTGCTGCGGCGGCCGGTACAGGTCCCGTTTCTCCTCGGGGAGCAGGTACACGCCGCTCAGGAAGTACGTCATCGTGGCGTTGTTGTCCTTGGCCACCTTGCGGAAGTGGGAGAACAGCTTCTGGCTGTCCTCCCCCGCGCCGTCCCAGGAGAACACCACGAACTGCGGGGGCTTCTCGCCGGGCTTGAGGCGCTCGGGTCTGGGCAGGTGCGGCTGCGCTCCGGTGTACGCGGTGGAACCGTCGCCGATCAGCCGGACCGCGTTCCTGGGCGCCGGGGCCTGTCCGCCCTTCTGCGGGCCGTGCGCCGCGTCTCCGGTTTCCTCACTGCCGGTTCCGCAGCCTGCGAGCGTCGCGGCACAGAGCGCGGCGATCGCGGTGCCCGCGGCGATCCTCTGGGTGGCGGCCATGTTCCGCCCACCTTCTTCCTTCTCTAGGGCCAAACGCTGATGAGCGCGGCCAAGGTCGCACGGGACCGAGAAGGAATTAATACGACAAGCCGATCAAATGGCTAGATCACCTTTACGAGTGAGCCATTACTCCATTTGCGCGATAAATCTATTCTCTCCCTTTACTTCGCATTACGATCCATTTACCCAGCGCGATTCCTCGCGCGGGCCATCCCGCCGCTGTACGCCGTGACCCACGGCCGCGACCACCCCGCCCCGCGCGGGGACCACCCCGACCGCGACCGCGCTGCCCCGGAGGAGACGGGAGACACCATGTCAGCCTGCGTTCCCACCCGTGCCGACTCGCCTCGGCCCCAGCACGTCCACCCGCCGCACAGCCCGCCGCCCGGCCGGCGCCCCCGCTTCCGGATCGCGGGCGCCGATGTGTCGGCCGCCGTCGCGGTCTTCCTGATCGCGCTCCCACTGTCCCTGGGCATCGCCCTGGCCACCGGCGCCCCGCTCCAGGCCGGCCTCGTCGCCGCCGCCGTGGGCGGGATCGTCGTCGGGCGGCTCGGCGGCTGCCCGCTCCAGGTCAGCGGACCCGCCGCCGGACTCACGGTGGTCACCGCCGACCTCATCCAGCAGTACGGATGGCGCGCCACCTGCGCCATCACCGTACTGGCCGGCATCACCCAACTCGCCCTGGGCTGCCTGCGCGTGGCGCGCACCGCGCTCGCCGTCAGCCCCGCCATCGTGCACGGCATGCTCGCCGGCATCGGCGTCACCATCGCCGTCGCCCAGTTGCACATCGTCCTCGGCGGCACCCCGCAGAGCGCCGTCCCCGACAACCTGCGGGCGCTGCCCGCCCAGTTGGCGGGCCTGCACGCGGCCGATGTGTCGGTGAGCGCGCTGACCCTCGCCCTGCTGTTCCTGTGGCCGAAGCTGCCCGGCCGGATCGGCGCCGTGCTGAGCCGGGTCCCGGCCGCGCTGGTCGCCGTCGCCGGGGCCACCACGGTCGCGGCGCTCGCCGGGCTCCGCCTGCCCAAGGTCGACCTGCCGTCCTGGAGCAGCCACGCCCTGGCCGCGCTGCCCGAGGGCCCGGTGCTCGGCCTGGTCGCCGCCGTCCTCACCATCACGCTCGTGTGCAGCGTGCAGTCGCTGCTCGGCGCGGTCGCCGTGGACAAGCTGGTCGCCGCCCGCCCGGACCTCTCCGGCCGCGTCCCGCGCACCCGGCTCGACCGCGAACTCCTCGGCCAGGGCGCCGGCAACATCGTCTCCGGCGCCCTCGGCGGACTGCCCATCGCGGGCGTCGCCGTACGCAGCACCGCCAATGTCGGCGCGGGTGCCGTCAGCCGGAACTCCACGATGCTGCACGGCGTTCTCGTAGTGATCGCCACACTGCTGATGGTCCCGGTCCTGGAGCTGATCCCGCTCGCCTCGCTCGCGGCCCTGGTCATGTCGGTCGGCCTTCGGATGGTGTCCCTGCACCACATCCGCACGGTGACCCGCCACCGTGAGGTGCTGGTGTACGCGGTCACCACCTGCGGGGTGGTGGCGTTCGGGGTGCTGGAGGGCGTCGCGCTGGGCGTCGCCTTCGCCGTCGGCGTCGCCCTGCACCGCCTGACCCGCACCCGTATCACCCACGTCGAGAGGGAAGGAGTCCATCACGTCCAGGTACGAGGCCAGTTGACGTTCCTCGCGGTCCCGCGGCTCAGCCGGGCCCTGCATCTCGTGCCCCAAGGGGTCGGCGCCGTCGTGGAGCTGGACGGCTCGTTCATGGACCACGCGGCGTACGAGACGCTCCAGGACTGGCAGAAGACGCACACCGCGCAGGGCGGCTCCGTCGAGATCACCGGCCGCCGCCCCGGCACCCGCCTGGCCGAGCCCGCCGAATCGGGGAACTGCCGCTGCCGCCCCTGGACGGCCTGGCGCAACCACCAGTGCGACCGCCCGCGGCCCACGCCCCCGCCCGGTGGACAGCCCGAGCGGCCCGGCAGGCACAGCGGACGGGACCTGGCCCGCGGCATCAGCACCTTCCAGCGCAACACCGCGCCCCTGGTGCGCGACGAGCTGGCCCGGCTCGCCCGCGAGGGACAGCAACCCTCCCAACTGTTCCTGACCTGTGCCGATTCACGGCTGGTCACCTCGATGATCACCTCCAGTGGTCCCGGCGACCTCTTCGTGGTCCGCAATGTCGGCAACCTCGTCCCGCTGCCCGGCGCGGAGAGCGGCGACGACTCGGTGGCGGCCGCCATCGAGTACGCCGTGGAGGTGCTGAAGGTGCGGTCCATCACGGTGTGCGGGCACTCCGGGTGCGGCGCGATGCAGGCGCTGCTCACCACCGAACCCGGGGGCGTGCGGACGCCGTTGAAGCGGTGGCTGCGGCACGGGCAGCCGAGCGTGCGGCGGATGACCGAGGACGACGGTTCCTGGGCGCCGCTGGCCGGGCGGCGGCCCGCCGACGCGGCCGAGCGGCTCTGCCTGACCAACGTGGTCCAGCAGTTGGAGCATCTGCGCGCCCACGAGGCGGTCGACCGCGCCCTGCGGGAGGGCAGGCTGGAGCTGCACGGCATGTACTTCCACGTGGGCGAGGCCCAGTCGTACCTGCTCACCGACGCGACGGGCGCGCAGGTCTTCGACCCCGTACGGGAGGCCGACCAGCCCGTCTGACCGGCGGGCGGGAGCAGCCGTCGTGACCGGCGGGCGGGGCGGGGCCGGGCCGGGCCGGGCCGGACTGAACTGCGGCGGTCCGGCGTCCGTGGGTACGGATGAGCCCGGCGGCACCGGGCCGCCGGAGCGGGACCCGGCCCCGCGCCACCCCGCTCCACCCGCCCGGCCACGACGAAAGGTCTACACCAATGTGCGGTCGACCCTTGTCATCGCACCATGCGGTCTGATGAGCTGTGGCCTGGGACACAACGGACAACCCTGGGAAAGGGAGATGTCGTGAGCAATGACTCCTTGGCCAACCTGCTGACCGAGAACCGCAGGTTCGCGCCGCCCGCCGACCTGGCCGCCCACGCCAACGTCACGGCAGAGGCGTACGAACAGGCCAAGGCTGACAGGCTCGGCTTCTGGGCCGAGCAGGCCCGCCGGCTGACCTGGGCGAAGGAACCGACCGAGACGCTGGACTGGTCGAACCCGCCGTTCGCCAAATGGTTCAAGGACGGCACGCTGAACGTCGCGTACAACTGCGTCGACCGGCATGTCGAGGCCGGGCATGGCGACCGGGTCGCCATCCACTTCGAGGGCGAGCCCGGCGACAGCCGCGCCATCACCTACGCCCAGCTCAAGGACGAGGTCTCCAAGGCCGCCAACGCCCTGCTGGAGCTGGGCGTGCGCAAGGGCGACCGGGTCGCCGTCTACATGCCGATGATCCCCGAGACGGCGATCGCGATGCTGGCCTGCGCCCGGATCGGCGCCGCGCACTCCGTGGTCTTCGGCGGCTTCTCGGCGGACGCGCTCGCCACCCGTATCCAGGACGCCGACGCGCGGGTGGTCATCACCTCCGACGGCGGTTACCGCCGCGGCAAGCCCTCCGCGCTCAAGCCGGCCGTCGACGAGGCGGTCGAGCGCGCCGGGAACGTGGAGCACGTGCTCGTGGTCCGCCGCACCGGCCAGGACATCGCGTGGAACGACACGCGCGACAAGTGGTGGCACGAGGTCGTCGACGGGCAGTCCGCCGAGCACACGCCGGAGGCGTTCGACGCGGAGCACCCGCTGTTCATCCTCTACACGTCCGGGACGACGGGGAAGCCGAAGGGCATCCTGCACACCTCGGGCGGCTATCTGACGCAGACGGCGTACACCCACTGGGCGGTCTTCGACCTCAAGCCGGAGACCGACGTCTACTGGTGCACCGCCGACGTCGGCTGGGTCACCGGGCACTCGTACATCGTCTACGGTCCGCTGGCCAACGGCGCGACGCAGGTGATGTACGAGGGCACGCCGAACACCCCGCACCAGGGCCGGTTCTGGGAGATCGTGCAGAAGTACGGCGTGACGATCCTCTACACCGCGCCGACCGCGATCCGGACGTTCATGAAGTGGGGCGACGACATCCCCGCGAAGTTCGACCTGTCCTCCCTGCGGGTGCTCGGCTCGGTCGGCGAGCCGATCAATCCCGAGGCATGGGTCTGGTACCGCAAGAACATCGGCGCGGACCGCATCCCGGTGGTCGACACCTGGTGGCAGACCGAAACCGGCGCGATGATGATCTCGCCGCTGCCCGGCGTCACCGAGGCCAAGCCCGGCTCCGCGCAGCGCCCGCTGCCCGGCATCTCCGCCACCGTCGTGGACGACGAGGCCCGGGAGGTGCCGAACGGCGGGGGCGGCTACCTGGTCCTCACCGAGCCGTGGCCGTCGATGCTGCGCACCATCTGGGGCGACGACCAGCGGTTCATCGACACGTACTGGTCCCGGTTCGAGGGCCGGTACTTCGCCGGGGACGGCGCCAAGAAGGACGACGACGGCGACATCTGGCTGCTCGGCCGGGTCGACGACGTGATGCTGGTCTCCGGGCACAACATCTCCACCACCGAGGTCGAGTCCGCCCTCGTCTCCCACCCGTCGGTCGCCGAGGCCGCCGTGGTCGGCGCCGCGGACGAGACCACCGGGCAGGCCATCGTGGCCTTCGTGATCCTGCGCGGTTCGGCGGCGGAGACCGACACCCTGGTCGCCGAGCTGCGCGACCACGTCGGCGCCACGCTCGGCCCGATCGCCAAGCCCAAGCGGGTCCTGCCGGTGGCCGAGCTGCCCAAGACCCGCTCCGGCAAGATCATGCGCCGGCTGCTGCGGGACGTGGCGGAGAACCGCGCCCTGGGTGACGTGACCACGCTGACCGACAGCGGTGTCATGCAGCTCATCCAGGACAAGCTCCCGGCGGCCCCCAGCGAGGACTGACGGACACCTGCTCACGGGGGCACCCGGCGATCACCACGCCGGGTGCCCCCGGCGCGTGCGCCTGGCCGGCGAGCCCGCTCGCGACACGGTGCACCCCCGCCTGCCGAAGCCCGCTCGCGGCACGGTCGCGCGCCCCCGTCGGCGAGCCTCCTCGCCGCGCGTTGGGTAGGGTAATGAAAGCGTAAGTACGACAACGCAACAGGTGCGCCGGGAAGTCTGGTCGGCATGTGATCCGTGCTGTCCATCCACCGGAAGGCCCTCCCCGTGACCGCGCCCCGCACCACCGGCAAGCTGTTCGGCCGTCTCTCGCTGCCCGAGCGGACCTATGTCGCCGACGCCCTGCGCGCCGAGACCGTCGGCGGTGTCCTGCTGCTCGTCGCCGCGATCGCCGCGCTGGCCTGGGCGAACATTCCGGGGCTGCGGGACGGCTACGAGAGCGTCAGCCACTTCCACCTGGGCCCCGGGGCGATCGGCCTGAACCTCTCGGTCGCGCACTGGGCCGCCGACGGACTGCTCGCGATCTTCTTCTTCGTCGCCGGGATCGAACTCAAACGCGAGCTGGTGGCCGGCGACCTCAAGGACCCCAGGGCCGCCGCGCTGCCGGTGGCCGCGGCGCTGTGCGGCATGGCCGCACCCGCCCTCGTCTACACCCTGACCAGCAGCGCCGGCGGCGGGTCACTGGCCGGCTGGGCGGTGCCCACCGCCACCGACATCGCCTTCGCGCTGGCCGTGCTCGCCGTCATCGGCACCTCCCTGCCCAGCGCCCTGCGCGCCTTCCTGCTCACCCTCGCCGTCGTCGACGACCTCTTCGCGATCCTGATCATCGCGGTCTTCTTCACCGAGTCGCTGGACTTCGCCGCGCTGGGCGGCGCGGTCGCCGGGCTCGCCGTCTTCTGGCTGCTGCTGCGCACGGGCGTCCGCGGCTGGTACGTGTACGTGCCGCTCGGCCTCGTCATCTGGGCGCTGATGTACAACAGCGGCGTCCACGCCACCATCGCCGGCGTCGCCATGGGCCTGATGCTGCGCTGCCACCGCCACGAGGGCGAGGAACACTCCCCCGGCGAGCGGATCGAGCACCTCGTGCGCCCCCTGTCGGCGGGACTGGCCGTGCCGCTGTTCGCCCTGTTCAGCGCGGGTGTCTCCCTCTCGGGCGAGGCGATGGCCGACGTGTTCACCAAGCCGGAGACGCTCGGTGTCCTGCTCGGGCTCGTCGTCGGCAAGACGGTCGGCGTCTTCGGCGGCACCTGGCTGACGGCCCGCTTCACCCGGGCCTCGCTCAGCGACGACCTCTCCTGGCCGGACGTGTTCGCGGTGGCCACCCTGGCCGGCATCGGCTTCACCGTGTCGCTGCTCATCGGCGAGCTGGCCTTCGAGGGCGAGGCGACGATGACCGAGGAGGTCAAGGCCGCCGTCCTCACCGGCTCGCTCGTCGCGGCCGTGCTGGCGACGGTGCTGCTGAAGATACGCAACGCCAAGTACCGCGCCCTGTACGAGGCCGAGGAGCGCGACGACGACCACAGCGGCGTACCCGATGTGTACGAGGAGGACGACCCGGCGTACCACTTGCGGATGGCGGCGATCCACGAGGAGAAGGCCGCCGAACACCGCCGGATCGCGCGGGAGAAGGAGCGGGCGCGGCTTGCCGAAGTGTCGGGCGGGGCAGGCGAGGAGGGCGGCCGTCCGGCATGATCTGACGAGACGGTACAAAAGACGGAACCGTACAGCACAACCCGCAGCAGCACCCCGCAGCACAACCCGCAGCAGAACCCGAAGCAGAACCCGCAGACGATCACGCAGACGAGCCCGAAGCAGAGCCCGAGTCAGAGCCCGCTGAGGGGCTCGCAGAAGAGGGAGACCGCGATGAGCGCACCCGACGGCAGCCCGGTCGGCACCGAACGCAGCATCGGCCAGCTTTTCGCCTCGGCGACCACCGACTTGTCGGCGCTCGTGCATGACGAGATCGCGCTGGCGAAGGCGCAGCTCAAGAACGACGTCAAGCGCGGGGCGACCAGTGGGGGCGCATTCTCGCTCGCGGGCGCCGTGCTGATCTTCTCGCTCCCGATGCTGAACTTCGCGCTCGCGTACGGCATCCGGACCTGGAGCCACTGGAACCTCGCCGTCTGCTTCCTGCTGTCCTTCGCCGCCAATGTGCTGGTCGCCGGCCTGCTCGCGCTGATCGGCGTAGTCTTCGCCAAGAAGGCCAAGCAGGGCCGCGGCCCGCAGAAGGTCGCCGCCTCCATGAAGCAGTCGGCGGGCGTGCTGCAGAACGCCAAGCCGCACCCGCGTCCGGAACTGCCCGACAGCCGCGGCCCCGCCGCCATCGAGGCTGTGGCACGCTCGTCCTCATGACGGACCCCGCCACTCCATCGGCGCAACCCTTCTCGGTCGTACGCCTCGCCGTCCCCGGCGACCGCGAGGTGATCCACCGGGACGTCGCCGCCAACGGCGCCCGGTTCCACATCGCCGAGCTGGGCGACGGGCCGCTGGTCCTGCTGCTGCACGGCTTCCCGCAGTTCTGGTGGACCTGGCGGCACCAGCTCGTCGCGCTCGCCGACGCGGGCTTCCGCGCGGTCGCCATGGACCTGCGCGGCGTCGGCGGCAGCGACCGCACCCCCCGCGGTTACGACCCCGCGGGCCTCGCCCTGGACATCACCGGCGTGATCCGCTCGCTCGGCGAGCCGGACGCCGCGCTGGTCGGCCACGACCTGGGCGGCTATCTGGCGTGGACGGCCGCCGCGATGCGGCCCAAGCTGGTCCGGCGGCTCGCGGTGGCCTCGATGCCGCATCCGCGCCGCTGGCGCTCGGCCATGCTGAGGGACGCCCGGCAGACCCGCGCCGGGTCCTACGTCTGGGGGTTCCAGCGGCCCTGGGTCCCGGAGCGGCAGCTCACCGCCGACGACGGCGCGCTGGTGGGCAAGCTGATCCGCGAGTGGTCCGGGCCCCGGCCGCCCGAGGACGAGGCGGTGGAGGTCTACCGCCGCGCCATGTGCGTCCCCTCCACGGCGCACTGCTCGATCGAGCCGTACCGCTGGATGGTGCGCTCCCTCGCCCGGCCCGACGGCATCCAGTTCAACCGGCGCATGAAGCGGCCGGTGCGGGTGCCGACGCTGCATCTGCACGGCTCGCTCGACCCCGTGCTGCGGACCCGGAGCGCGGCGGGCAGCGGGGAGTACGTCGAAGCGCCGTACCGCTGGCGGCTGTTCGACGGGCTCGGCCACTTCCCGCACGAGGAGGACCCGGTGGCCTTCTCGGCGGAACTCATCAACTGGCTGCGGGACCCCGAACCCGACCGGTGACCGGACGGGCGCGCCCGGTGGGCGAACGCCCGCGCCCGGTATCCGGAGCGTGACGCCTTTCCGACGAACAGCCAAATGCCCGCCGCATAGGCCAATTCGGAGCCCCGGCGGCGGTTATGGACCTTGGGGCGGGGGCACACGTCGGGGTATGGGCTGGACGCACGACTACAGTGACGCAGCACGCACCCGTCGCTCCCCGAACGGTGTGAGCCCCCACCAGCGGGGCGCTGCCCCGCAACTCGCGGGCACGGACCTCCGGGTGGGTATCCCGCACATCCTTCGCCGCCGCGCCCGCTGGGTCACCGTGCGCCTGCGCCATACCCGCGACTGAGCCCGGCTGCTACAGGGCGCAGGTGTCGCTGTCCACCTGCTGGTTGGCGGCCCGCCCCTCGGCGATGTCCTCGCGGATCTCGTCGGCGGTGAGCGCGTAACCGGTCTCCGCGTCATCGAGGGACTTGGCGAACACCACGCCGTACACCTCGCCGTCGGGGGTGAGCAGCGGTCCGCCGGAGTTGCCCTGGCGGACGGTCGCGTACAGCGAGTACACGTCGCGGCGGACGGTGTCCCGGTGGTAGATGTCCGGGCCGCTGGCCGTGATGCGCCCGCGCACCCGCGCCGCGCGCACGTCGTACGACCCGTTCTCCGGGAAGCCCGCGACGATCGCGCCGTCCCCGCTGGAGGCGTCCTCGTCGGCGAACCGCAGCACGGGCGCGCGCAGCTCCGGTACGTCGAGTACGGCGATGTCGCGCTGCCAGTCGTAGAGGACGACCGTCGCGTCGTACATGCGGCCCTCGCCGCCTATCTGGACGGTGGGTTCGTCGACGCCGCCCACCACGTGGGCGTTGGTCATGACCCGGCGGTCGTCGAAGACGAAGCCGGTGCCCTCCAGCACCTTGCCGCAGCCGGTGGCGGTGCCGGTCACCTTGACGATGGAGCGCTGGGCCCGGACGGCGACCGCGCTGCGGGCGAGTGCCGGGTCGGGCGGCTGCACCTCGGTGATCGGCTCGTCGGAGAACGGGCTGAAGACCTGTGGGAAGCCGTTCTGCGCGAGGACGGTGGAGAAGTCCGCGAACCAGGTGTCGGCCTGCGCGGGCAGCGCCCGCGCGACGCCGAGCAGCACCTTGGAGCCGCGGACCTCCTTGCCGAGCGTCGGCAGCGTGGTCCCGGCGATGGCCGAGCCGATCAGCCAGGCGACCAGCAGCATCGCCACCACGTTGACCAGGGCGCCGCCGGTGGCGTCCAGGGCGCGCGCCGGCGACCAGGTGATGTACCGGCGCAGCTTGTTGCCCAGATGGGTGGTCAGGGCCTGGCCGACGGAGGCGCAGACGATGACCACGACGACCGCGACGACGGCGGCGGTCGTGCTCACCTCCGCGTTGTCCGTCAGGGCGTCCCAGACGACGGGCAGGACGTAGACGGCGACCAGGCCGCCGCCGAGGAAACCGATCACCGAAAGGATGCCGACGACGAAGCCCTGGCGGTAGCCGACGACCGCGAACCAAACGGCGGCGACCAGCAACAGGATGTCCAGCACGTTCACCGCTTGTAGCCTCGCCTCGTCATTCCGCTCGCTTCCGCCCGGCCGGGAGCCCGGCCGCCGTCCCCCGGACGGCACAGCCCGGCGCCCACCTTGTCATGCGTGCCAGTCCAGCGGGACCTGCCGGTCGCGGTCCCAGGGCCGCTCCCAGCCCGCGAAGTGCAGCAGACGGTCGATGATGCCGGCGGTGAACCCCCACACCAGGGCCGATTCGACCAGGAATGCCGGGCCCTTGTGGCCCCGGGGGTGGACGGCGGTGGCCCGGTTGGCCGGGTCCGTGAGATCCGCCACGGGGACGGTGAACACCCGCGCCGTCTCGTTCGGGTCCACCACGCCGACCGGGCTGGGCTCGCGCCACCAGGCCAGTACGGGGGTGACGACGAACTCGCTGACGGGGATGTAGAGCTTGGGCAGCACCCCGAAGAGCTGCACCCCGGCCGGGTCGAGGCCGGTCTCCTCCTCGGCCTCGCGCAACGCGGCGCGCAGCGGGCCGTCGCCCGCCGGATCGCCGTCCTCCGGGTCGAGGGCGCCGCCCGGGAAGGCGGGCTGCCCGGCGTGCGAACGCAGCGAACCGGCCCGCTCCATCAGCAGCAGCTCGGGGCCGCGCTCGCCCGCACCGAACAGGATCAGCACGGCGGACTGCCGGCCGCCGCCGTCCTCGGGGGGCAGGAAGCGGCTGAGCTGGGTGGGCCGCACCGCCGCCACGGCCCGCACCACCGGGTCCAGCCAGTCCGGCAGGCCCGTCCGGTCCAGCACCACGTCTCCGACATCGCTCGCCCGCGTCATCGCCACCCCCGTTCCGCATTGTCCAACGCCCGGACTCCCCGGGATCGTTCCGTCATCCGGCCCCCAGTGGCGGGGCCGGTGTGCCGCCCGCGTCGAGGTATGCCTGCGGCGGGTTCAGCCGCTGGCCGGGGAAGCCGCCCTTCTCGTACTTGAGCAGCTTCTTCGCCTTCTCCGGGTCCGTCTCGCCCTCGCCGTACGCCGGGCAGAGCGGGGCGATGGGGCAGGCCCCGCAGGCGGGCTTGCGGGCGTGGCAGATGCGGCGGCCGTGCCAGATCACGTGGTGCGAGAGGTCGGTCCAGTCGCTCTTGGGGAACAGCGCGCCGACGGCGGCCTCGATCTTGTCGGGGTCGGTCTCCTCGGTCCACCGCCAGCGGCGCACCAGGCGCTGGAAGTGGGTGTCGACGGTGATGCCGGGGCGGCCGTAGGCGTTGCCCAGGACGACGAAGGCGGTCTTGCGGCCGACGCCGGGCAGCTTGACGAGGTCCTCCAGGCGGCCGGGCACCTCGCCGCCGAACTCCTCCGTCAGGGCCTTGGACAGCCCTATGACGGACCGGGTCTTGGCCCGGAAGAAACCGGTGGGGCGGAGGATCTCCTCGACCTCCTCCGGGTTGGCGGCGGCCAGGTCCTCGGGGGTGGGGTACTTCGCGAAGAGGGCGGGGGTCGTCTGGTTGACGCGGAGGTCGGTGGTCTGGGCGGACAGGACGGTGGCCACCAGGAGCTGGAAGGGGTTCTCGAAGTCCAGCTCGGGGTGGGCGTACGGATAGACCTCGGCCAGCTCCCGGTCGATCCGCCGGGCGCGGCGGACCAGGGCGGTACGGGACTCCTCGCGCGGCGTCTTCACGGCGACGGTCTTCACGGGGGTGCCCTTGACGGCGGCGGACGCCTTCTCGGGGGCGACGGCGGGTTTCTTCAGGGGCGCGGGGGCCTTCTTGGCGGTCGCCGATTTCTTGGCGGCCGCCGCCTTCTTGGTGGTCGCCGACTTCTTGGCGGCGGCCTTCCCGGTAGCCGTGGCCTTCTTCGCGGGGGCCGTCTTCTTCCCGGGCGCCGCCGTCGTCTTCTTCCCGGCCGCCTCCGGCCGCTCCCCGGGCTCGCTCACCGCCGCCGTCCTCTTCGTCACGTTCGTCACGTTCGTCGTGTTCGCCGTTTTGCTACCGCCATCAGAACCCTGTTCGCCCACAGCGGAACCGCGCCGTACTCCCACCCGTCCAGCCCCCTCGGCCTGCGCTCCCACCGGCGATTTGGACACCCGGCCAGCCTACGGCCCGGCACCGACATCCGCCCCGGACCCCGAAGATCGGCGCCCAATTGGACCCCTGCCGCGTACCCCGGGACAGGTGTGCGGCATCCTTGTGACAGATCACACTGTTTGGACCGTCCGGCAAAATGGGCACCACGGACCCCTGGTACACCGGGGGAAGAAGATCCCCTGAGCAGGTCGAATAGGAGAGAACTCGTGGACGACGTTCTGCGGCGCAACCCGCTCTTCGCGGCGCTCGACGACGAGCAGGCCGCGGAGCTCCGCGCCTCCATGAGCGAGGTGACCCTCGCCCGTGGTGACTCGCTGTTCCACGAGGGGGACCCCGGAGACCGCCTCTACGTGGTCACCGAGGGCAAGGTCAAGCTGCACCGCACGTCCCCCGACGGCCGCGAGAACATGCTGGCCGTCATCGGCCCCGGCGAGCTGATCGGCGAGCTGGCGCTGTTCGACCCGGGCCCGCGCACCGCGACGGCCACCGCGCTCACCGAGGCCAAGCTGCTCGGCCTCGGCCACGGCGACCTCCAGCCCTGGCTGAACGCCCGTCCGGAGGTGGCCTCCGCGCTGCTGCGCGCGGTCGCCCGCCGGCTGCGCAAGACCAACGACGCCATGTCGGACCTGGTGTTCTCGGACGTCCCCGGCCGGGTCGCCCGCGCCCTGCTGGACCTCTCCCGCCGCTTCGGCGTGCAGTCGGAGGAGGGCATCCACGTGGTGCACGACCTCACCCAGGAGGAACTCGCCCAGTTGGTGGGCGCCTCCCGGGAGACGGTCAACAAGGCGCTCGCCGACTTCGCCCAGCGCGGCTGGCTCCGCCTGGAGGCCCGCGCGGTGATCCTGCTGGACGTCGAGCGCCTGGCGAAGCGCTCGCGCTGACGGCCCCCGCCGGAGGGGCGCGGGTCAGATGATCCCGTGCTCCTCCAGGTACTCCAACTGCGCCCGCACCGACAGCTCCGCCGCCGGCCACAGCGAGCGGTCCACGTCCGCGTACACATGGGCCACGACCTGCTCCGGGGTCCGGTGGCCGTCCTCCACGGCCGTCTCCACCTGGGCGAGCCGGGTGGCGCGGTGGGCGAGGTAGTACTCGACCGCCCCCTGGGCGTCCTCCAGGACGGGCCCGTGCCCCGGCAGCACCGTGTGCACACCGTCGTCGACCGTGAGGGACCTGAGCCGCCGCAGCGAGTCCAGGTAGTCGCCGAGCCGCCCGTCGGGGTGGGCGACGAGGGTCGTACCGCGCCCGAGGACCGTGTCGCCGGTCAGCACCGCCCGGTCGGCGGGCAGATGGAAGCTGAGCGAGTCGGCGGTGTGCCCCGGCGTCGGCACGACCCGCAGCTCCAGGCCGCCGACCGTGACCACGTCCCCCGGGCCCAGCCCCTCGTCGCCCAGCCGCAGCGCCGGGTCGAGCGCGCGCACCCTGGTGCGGGTCAGCTCGGCGAAGCGGGCGGCGCCCTCGGCGTGGTCCGGGTGACCGTGGGTCAGCAGGGTCAGGGCGATCCGCCGGCCCGCCCGTTCGGCGGTGTCGACGACGTTGCGCAGATGCCCCTCGTCCAGCGGACCGGGGTCGACCACCACGGCCAGGTCAGAGCCGGGTTCGGCGACGATCCAGGTGTTGGTGCCGTCCAGCGTCATCGCCGACGCGTTGGGCGCGAGGACGTTGACGGCCCGTTCGGTGGCGGGCCCCGACAGGGCCCCGCCACGCGGCTGTCCGGGCAGGGCGGTGGCGTCCGTCATGCGGGGGCTCCCCCGGTCTCGGTGGTCGTGACGTGCTGGGTGAACTCGTCGTGGCCCGGCCAGGACAGCACGATCCCGCCGCCCTCCAGTCGGGCCCGCGCCAGTACGGGTGTCAGGTCCCGCCCGGCCGCCGCCGCCAGCGCCCCGGCCGCCGTGTCGTACTCGGTCAGCGCCCGCAGGGTCGCGATGGTCGGCGGCATCATCAGCAGCTCGCCCCGGTCGTACCCGGCGGCCGCCCCGGCGGGCGTGGTCCAGACCGTGCGGTCGGCCTCCGTGGAGGCGTTGCGGGTGCGCTGCCCCTCGGGGAGGGCGGCGACGAAGAACCAGGTGTCGTAGCGCCGGGCCTCGAACTCCGGGGTGATCCAGCGGGCCCAGGCGCCCAGCAGGTCGGAGCGGAGCACCAGGCCTCGGCGGTCCAGGAACTCGGCGAAGGACAGGTCCCGGGCGACCAGGGCGGCCCGGTCCGCCTCCCAGTCGGCGCCCGTGGTGTCGCCGACGACACGGTCGCCGGCCGGCCCGGCGAGCAGCACGCCCGCCTCCTCGTACGTCTCCCGCACGGCCGCGCAGACGATCGCCTGGGCGCTCGCCTCGTCGACGCCGAGCCGGTCCGCCCACCACGCGCGTGCGGGGCCCGCCCAGCCGATGTCGCGGTCGTCGTCGCGCGGGTCGACGCCGCCGCCCGGATAGGCGTACGCGCCCCCGGCGAACGCCATGGAGGTGCGGCGGCGCACCATGTGCACGGCGGGGCCGGGGTCCCGCAGGAGCATCACCGTGGCCGCGCGTCTCGGGGTGACCGGGGTGAGGCTGCCGTCCGCGAGCGCGCGGATGCGGTCGGGCCACTCCGGTGGGTACCACTGACCGTTCGCCATGGCCGGAGGCTATCCGGTGACGGGCGGATGTTCGAGTGGCTGCTGTGCCGGTCGTAGCCCCGGTCGCCGCGCCGCCCGCTGTGCCGGTCGCCGTGTCGGTGTCAGGCGGGCAGCGCGGCCAGCCAGTCGGTCAGCAGCCGGTTGGTCTCCTCGGGGCGCTCCTGCTGGAGCCAGTGCCCGCAGCGGTCCAGGAGGTGGCAGGCGGTCAGGCCGGGCAGGGTCACCGGGTAGGCGTCGATGGCGTCGGACAGCCAGGTGGTGGAGGCGTCCAGGGTGCCGCCGAGGAACAGGGACGGCTGCTCGACGGGGGCGCCGCGGTGGCCGGCCAGGTCGGCCCAGTCCCGGTCCATGTTGCGGTAGCGGTTGAGGGCGCCGGTCAGACCGGTCCGCTCGAACTCCCCCGCGTACACGTCGAGGTCCGCCTCGGTGAGCCAGGCCGGCCGCCTCCCGGTCGGGAACCGGTCGCGCAGGGTGCCGCCCCGGCCGACGAAGTGCGGGTCGGGGGCGCCGGGCGCGGGCATGGTGTCGGCGGACAGGGCGGCGTAGAAACCGGCCAGCCAGCCCCGTACGTCGGGCTCGATCTCCGCCTCCGCGCGGCCGGGCTCCTGGAAGTACGAGACGTAGAACTCCTGTTCGCCATCGGGTCCGCCCAGGCCCGCGAAGACCTCGCTCGGCCGCGGCCCGCCCGGCGGGGTGTACGGCACGCTCAGCAGGCCCACCGCGCGGAAGACGTCGGGCCGCAGCAGCGCGGAGGCGGAGGCGATGTTCGAGCCCCAGTCATGGCCGACGATCACCGCCTCGCGCTCGCCGAGCGCCTCCACCACGGCGGCGTTGTCCGCCACCAGGTCCAGCATCCGGTACGCGGCCGCCTCGGCGGGCCGGGAGGAGCGGCCGTAGCCGCGCACGTCGATCGCGACGGCGCGGAAGCCCGCGGCGGCCAGCGCGGGCAACTGGCGGCGCCAGGAGTACCAGGACTCCGGGAAGCCGTGCACCAGCAGGACCAGCGGGCCGCTGCCCTGCTCCACCAGGTGGATACGGCCGGCCGGCGCGGGCACCAGGCGGTGGACGGGACGGTCGGTGACGGACGGCTGCGGCATGGGTCCTCCCGGGCACGTGAAGAGCGTTCAGGCCCCCGGAGGGTTCCACCCGGGCACCTGTGGCGATCCTGCGGCGGCCGGGGCGCCCGCCACGAGGTTTGTTGCCGGGCCGGCAACACGCGCCGCGCGAGGACGGTCGGAAAGCACGCCCCCGCGCGGGAAGGCGGGAAGGGCCGAAAAGCCCGCCCCCGCGCGGGACGGACCGGCGAAGGCGCCCCCCGCGCGGGACGGACCCGGCGAAGGCGCCCCCCGCGCGGGACGGACCCGGCGAAGGCGCCCCCCGCGCGGGACTACTCCCCGCTCAGCTCCACCTGGACCTCGACCTCCACCGGCGCGTCCAGCGGCAGTACCGCCACGCCGACCGCACTGCGCGCGTGCACGCCCTTGTCGCCCAGAACCTCGCCCAGCAGCTCGCTGGCGCCGTTGATCACGCCGGGCTGCCCGGTGAAGTCGGGCGCGGACGCCACGAAGCCGACGACCTTCACCACGTGCGCGACGCGGTCGAGGTCGCCGGCGACGGACTTCACGGCGGCCAGGGCGTTCAGCGCGCAGATCCGGGCCAGTCCCTTGGCCTCCTCCGCCGTCACCTCGCCGCCCACCTTGCCGGTGACCGGGAGCTTGCCCTCGACCATCGGAAGCTGGCCCGAGGTGTACACGTACACCCCGGACCGCACGGCCGGCTGGTACGCGGCCAGCGGCGGGACGACCTCCGGCAGGGTCAGGCCGAGTTCGGCGAGCCTCGCCTCGACGGCGCTCATCCCTGCTTCTCCCGCTTCAGGTAGGCGACGAGCTGCTCCGGGTTGGGACCGGGCACGACCTGCACCAGCTCCCAGCCGTCCTCGCCCCAGGTGTCCAGAATCTGCTTCGTGGCATGGACGAGCAGCGGCACGGTTGCGTATTCCCACTTGGTCATGCGGCCGACTGTATCCGCTGTTATCCACACCCTCCCGCGTAGCCCGCCGCGGACTGGTTACGCTCGAATACGTGAGCAGGCTCCAGGTCGTCAGCGGCAAGGGCGGAACCGGCAAGACGACGGTGGCCGCCGCCCTAGCGCTGGCCCTGGCCACGGAGGGGAAGCGGACGCTCCTCGTCGAGGTCGAGGGCCGGCAGGGCATCGCGCAGCTCTTCGAAACCGAAGCGCTGCCCTATGAGGAGCGGAAGATCGCCGTCGCTCCCGGGGGCGGGGAGGTGTACGCCCTCGCCATCGACCCCGAGCTGGCGCTGCTGGACTACCTCCAGATGTTCTACAAGCTGGGCGGTGCCGGCCGGGCCCTGAAGAAGCTCGGCGCCATCGACTTCGCGACCACCATCGCGCCCGGTGTCCGGGACGTCCTGCTGACCGGCAAGGCGTGCGAGGCGGTGCGCCGCAAGGACCGCCGCGGCGGCTTCGCCTACGACTACGTGGTCATGGACGCGCCCCCCACCGGCCGCATCACCCGCTTCCTGAACGTCAACGACGAGGTGGCCGGGCTCGCCCGGATCGGCCCGATACACAACCAGGCGCAGGCGGTCATGCGGGTGCTGAAGTCCCGCGAGACGGCCGTGCACCTGGTGACGCTGCTGGAGGAGATGCCCGTCCAGGAGACCGCCGACGGCATCGCCGAACTGCGCTCGGCCAAGCTCCCGGTGGGCCGGGTCGTCGTCAACATGGTCCGCCCGGAGATCCTGGACGCCGCCGACCTGGATCTCGTACGGGAGCTGCCGCGGTCCTCCCTCGCACGGTCGCTGTCGGCCGCCGGGCTGGGCGGGGCGCGGCGCGGCGGGCGCGCCGAGAAGCTGGTGGACCCGCTGCTGGGGCAGGCCGGGGAGTACGCCGCGCGGTACGCGCTGGAGCAGGAGCAGCGGTCCGTGCTCGGGCGACTGGACCTGCCGCTGCACGAACTGCCGCTGCTCGCCGAGGGCATGGACCTGGCGGGCCTGTACGAACTCGCCACCGAGCTGCGGAAGCAGGGGATCGCATGAGTCCGGACCCGGCCCACGCCCAGGAGGGCGCGCGCCGTCTGTCCCCCGCGCGGGTACTCGCCGTCGACCCGCTGCTCGACGACCCGGAGACCCGGATCGTGGTGTGCTGCGGCTCGGGCGGGGTCGGCAAGACGACCACGGCGGCGGCGCTGGGCCTCAGGGCCGCCGAGCGGGGCCGCAAGGTGGTCGTGCTGACCATCGACCCGGCCCGCCGGCTCGCCCAGTCCATGGGCATCGACTCCCTGGACAACACCCCGCGCCGGGTGAAGGGCATCGATGACACGGCGGGCGGCGAGCTGCACGCGATGATGCTGGACATGAAGCGCACCTTCGACGAGATCGTCGAGGCGCACGCGGACCGCGAGCGGGCCGCCGCGATCCTGGGCAACCCCTTCTACCAGTCGCTCTCGGCGGGCTTCGCGGGCACGCAGGAGTACATGGCGATGGAGAAGCTGGGGCAGTTGCGGGCCCGCGACGAGTGGGACCTGATCGTCGTGGACACCCCGCCGTCCCGCTCGGCCCTGGACTTCCTGGACGCCCCCAAGCGCCTGGGTTCCTTCCTGGACGGCAAGCTGATCCGCGTCCTGCTGGCCCCGGCGAAGGTCGGCGGCCGGGCGGGCATGAAGTTCCTCAACGTCGGCATGTCCATGATGACGGGCGTCCTGGGGAAGGTGCTCGGGGGCCAGTTCCTGAAGGACGTGCAGACCTTCGTCGCCGCGATGGACTCGATGTTCGGCGGCTTCCGCACCCGCGCGGACGCCACCTACAAGCTGCTCCAGGCGCCCGGCACGGCGTTCCTGGTGGTCGCTGCCCCGGAGCGGGACGCGCTGCGCGAGGCCGCCTACTTCGTGGAGCGGCTGGCGGCGGAGGACATGCCGCTGGCGGGCCTGGTGCTCAACCGGGTGCACGGCAGCGGCGCCGACCACCTGTCGGCGGAGCGGGCGCTGGCCGCCGCGGAAAATCTTGAGGACCCCGGCATTGTGGATCAGGACGACGGGAAAGCTGGTCTTCGTAACTCTCCCGATACGTACGGCAGTTCAGGCACGCCCGACGACCCCGGCCCTCTCGGCCGCCCCCACGGCCCGGAGAGTGCCGAGGACACCTCCGCGAACACCTCCGAGGACGCCCCCGCGGACCCGGACCTCTCCGCCGACCGGCTCGCCGCGAGCCTGCTGAGACTGCACGCCGACCGCATGCACCTGCTCTCCCGCGAGCAGCGCACCCGTGACCGCTTCACCGCCCGGCACCCCGAGGTGGCCGTGACCGAGGTGGCCGCGCTGCCCGGCGACGTGCACGACCTGGCGGGGCTGCGGGACATCGGCGACCGTCTGGCGACGGTCCGGCCGGAGCTGCCCGACCCGGCCGAGTGAGTGCCGCGGCGCCTCCCGGGGCGACGACGTCCCGAGTGAGAGCCCTGGGCGAGCGGCGTGACGGCTACCCGACGGCCGCGTAGTCCTCGTACACCTCGTCGTCGAGGGGTACGAGACCGGCCCCCCGCTCGTACTCCGTGCGTGCCGTCTCCAGGAGCCGGCGCCAGGAGGTGACGGTGGGCCGCCGGCGCAGCAGTGCGCGCCGCTCCCGCTCCGTCATGCCTCCCCACACGCCGAACTCGACGCGGTTGTCCAACGCGTCGGCCAGGCACTCGGTCCGCACCGGGCATCCGGTGCACACCGCCTTGGCCCTGTTCTGCGCTGCTCCCTGAACGAACAGTTCATCCGGATCGGTAGTGCGGCAGGCGGCCTGCGCACTCCAGTCGGTTACCCAGCCCATACCGGCGCCGTCCTCTCCCGAATCGAGGCTCCCCCACGGCGGCAGCGGCATATTCACCGCCGCCAGTTGAGGACGTTACGGAAGGTGGGCACAGCGCAACACCCCCTTCGGGCCCAATCTTGAATGGCCCGAACGGACTATGGGGAAGCGGCAGATCACCCGGGGGAGTGAGCTGGCGACATGCGTGACGAACCCGGCATCGGACTCGTAACCGGTGCGCCACAACGGACACCGCACGACACTCAAGGCGGATTCGGGCACATACTTCACACGCTCCGGTAAGCGCCCCCGTGCTCCAACACGCCCCTCCGGACGCCGGGCCGAAAAAAATTCGAACCGACCGGAACGATCCGACGCCGCAGGACGTATTGATACATGGCCGCACTGCTGTGACAGTTGAGAGCAGCTTAGGCCAAGGCATATCCGTGTGTCCGGCGAATGAGAACGTAGGCTGCCCCCATGGCAAAGAACCGCTCGGGCGGTGGTCTGTCACCCACGCAGCAGGCCGCCAAGTTCCTCGGTGTCAGTGTGCTCGCGGGAGCCGTCCTGGCGGGCATCGCGCTGCCCGCGGTCGGCGCGCTGGGCCTGGCCGCGAAGGGCTCGGTGGAGAGTTTCGACGAGCTGCCGGCCAATCTGAAGACACCGCCGCTGAGTCAGCGCACCAGCATCCTCGACGCCGAGGGCGGCACCATCGCCACGGTGTACTCGCGCGACCGCACGGTGGTCGGGCTGAAGGACATCTCGCCGTACCTGCAGAAGGCGATCGTCGCGATCGAGGACTCGCGCTTCTACCAGCACGGGGCCATCGACCTGAAGGGCGTGCTGCGCGCGCTCAACAAGAACGCGCAGAGCGGCGGTGTCGCCGAGGGCGCCTCCACCCTCACCCAGCAGTACGTGAAGAACGTCTTCGTGGAGGAGGCCGGCGACGACCCGACGAAGGTCGCCCAGGCCACCCAGCAGACGCTCGGCCGCAAGATCCGCGAGCTGAAGTACGCGATCCAGGTCGAGGAGGAGTTGGGCAAGAAGAAGATCCTCGAGAACTACCTGAACATCACCTTCTTCGGCCAGCAGGCGTACGGTGTCGAGGCCGCAGCCCAGCGGTACTTCTCCAAGCACGCCAAGGACCTCACCCTCCCCGAGTCCGCGCTGCTGGCCGGCATCGTCCAGTCGCCGAGCCGCTACGACCCGGTGAACGACGAGGCGGAGGCCGTCAAGCGCCGCAACACCGTGCTCCAGCGCATGGCCCAGGTCGGCGACATCTCCCAGGCGGAGGCCGCCGAGGCGCAGAAGGCCCCGCTCGCCCTGAAGATCAGCCGCCCGAAGAACGGCTGCATCACCGCCGTCGACGGCGCCGGCTTCTTCTGCGACTACGTCCGCGCGGTGTTCCTGAGCGACCCGGTCTTCGGCAAGACCAAGGAGGACCGGGCCAAGATCTGGAACCAGGGCGGCCTGACCATCCGTACCACCCTGGACCCGCAGGCCCAGGAGTCCGCCCAGGCGTCGATCAAGGAGCACGTCAACAAGGACGACGACGTGGCGACCGCCGCCACCGTCGTGGAGCCCGGCACCGGCAAGATCCTCGCCATGGGCCAGTCCCGCCCGTACGGCTTCGGGAAGAACGAGACGCAGATCAACCTCTCGGTCGACGCCTCCATGGGCGGCGGCGCCGGCTACCAGCCGGGTTCGACGTTCAAGCCGATCGTCGCCGCCGCCGCGATCGAGGGCGGCACCCCGGCGACGAAGACGTACTCCTCGCCGTACGAGATGCAGTACCCGAGCCCGATCCGGACCTGCGACGGCAAGAACTGGGTGAACACCGAGGGCGCCAAGCTCACCAACGAGAACGAGTCGGAGGTCGGCCCCTACGGCATGAAGGACGCGACCGCCAAGTCGGTCAACACCTACTTCGTGCAGTTGATCGCCGACGTCGGCATCTGCCCGGTGACGGAGATGGCCCAGAAGATGGGCGTCGAGCGCGCCGACGGCCGCACCATGGACCAGGCGCCGTCCATCGCCCTGGGCACCCAGGAGATGTCGCCGCTGACCATGGCCAGCGCGTACGCGACCTTCGCCTCGCGCGGCATGTACTGCACGCCGGTCGCCATCGAGTCGATCAGCCAGCGCGTCGGCCAGCAGAGCAAGTCGCTGGAGGTCCCGAAGTCGACCTGCTCGCGGGCGATGTCGGAGACCACCGCCGACACGGTCAACACGCTCCTCAAGGGCGTCGTCGAGGACGGCACCGGCACCGAGGCCGGCCTGACCAGCCGGCCCAGCGCGGGCAAGACGGGTACCACCGACTACCGCTACGCCGCCTGGTTCGTCGGCTACACGCCGAACATGGCCGGCGCGGTCTGGGTCGGCGACCCCGCGCACGAGCGCCGGATGGTCGGCATCAGCATCGGCGGCGTCTGGCACGACAAGGTGTACGGCGGTGAGGTCCCCGGCCCGATCTGGCGCGACATGATGAGCGGCGCGCTGGAGGGCAAGGAGGCCCCCGACTTCACCCAGGTCGACATCCCCGACGGCAACACCGACCGGAACCCGGGCGGCGGCAACGACGACGGGGGCAACGGTGACGACGGGGGCAACGGTGACGACGGGGGCAACGGCGGCAACGGGGGCGGTGGTGACACCGGTGCCGTCGGCGGCATCGGCGGCGGGGACACCGGCGGCGACGGCGGCAACGGCGGAGGTGACGGTGGCGGCGGTGGCTTCGACTGGGACAACCTGTTCCAGGGGATGACCAACGGCGGGAACGGTCCCGGGGGAACCGGAGGACCCGGGGGAAGGCGAGGCTGAGCCCGCCCCGGCCTCCGGTCGCGAACCGAAGAGGGCGGCCCCTCACTCTGTGGGAGTGAGGGGCCGCCCTTTTTGTGGCCGCGGTGGCCGTGGTGGCTGAGCCTTTTGCACGATGGCCGCGTGGCCACGCGGCCGCGGCGACCCGGCGGCCCGGCAGATTCGGCTCCGGCTCCGGCTCCGGCTCCGGCTCCGGCTCCAGCTTCGGCTCCGGCTTCAGTTCCGGCTTCAGCTTCGACTTCGGCTTCGGCTTCGGTGGCTCAGTTGGCGAGCAGCTTCTTGACCACCGCGGCGACCCGGCCGCCCTCGGCCTGGCCGGCCACCTTCGGGTTCACGATCTTCATGACGGCGCCCATGGCCCGGGGCCCCTCCGCCCCGGCGGCCTTCGCCTCCGCGACGGCCTGGGCGACGATCGCGTGCAGCTCGTCGTCGGACAACTGCTTCGGCAGGTACACGGCCAGCACCTCGCCCTCGGCCTTCTCCCGCTCGGCGCTCTCGGCCCGGCCGCCCTGCGCGAACGCCTCGGCCGCCTCCCGGCGCTTCTTCGCCTCCCGGGCGATCACCTTCTGCACCTCGTCGTCGGACAGCTCGCGCTTCGTCTCGCCCGCGACCTCCTCCTTGGTGATCGCGGTGAGCGTCAGCCGGAGCGTCGAGGAGCGCAGCTCGTCGCGCTCCTTGATCGCGGCGTTGAGGTCATCCTGCAGCTTCGACTTGAGCGTGGTCATGCGGTCGATTGTCGCAGGTACGGGTGGGAAGCCGCCTTCCTTATTCACCGGACGGTGACCGAGGGGCGAATCGACGGTCATCGACCGGGACTTAAGCCCCCCCGCGGCGGCTCCCTGCCCGCCGCCGTCTGACACGATGGCGGTATGCGCACGCGATACGGAGTGCCCCTGTCCATCGCGGCGGCTGGAGCCGCCGGTCTGGTCTACGCCGCGGGCTTCGAGGCCCGTTCCTTCCGCCTCCGACGGGTGACGGTCCCCGTCCTGCCCTCGGGGATACGCCCCCTGCGCGTGCTCCAGGTCTCCGACATCCACATGGTCGGCGGCCAGCGCAAGAAGCAGCGCTGGCTGCACTCCCTGGCCGGCCTGCGCCCCGACTTCGTGATCAACACCGGCGACAACCTCTCCGACCCGGAGGGCGTCCCGGAGGTCCTGGACGCGCTGGGCCCGCTGATGGAGTTCCCGGGCGCGTACGTCTTCGGCTCCAACGACTACTACGGCCCCCGGCTCCGCAACCCCGCCCGGTACCTGGTCGAGAAGCTCCAGGGCAAGCACGGCCTCAACGGCAACCCGCCCGCCAAGGACGTCGTCCACAACCCGTGGGAGGACCTGCGGGACAGCTTCGACGCCGCGGGCTGGCTGAACCTCACCAACACCCGGGGCACGCTCAAGATCGACGGCGTCTCGGTGGAGCTGACCGGCCTGGACGACCCGCACATCAAGCGGGACCGGTACGCGGAGGTGGCCGGCGGCCCCTCCCCCTCGGCCGACTTCTCGATGGGCGTGGTGCACGCCCCGTACCTGCGCGTCCTCGACTCGTACGCGGCGGACGGCTACCCCCTGGTCCTCGCCGGCCACACCCACGGCGGCCAGCTCTGCATCCCCTTCTACGGCGCCCTGGTCACCAACTGCGACCTCGACACGGACCGCGTGAAGGGCCTGTCCACACACACGTCGGAGGGCCACACCTCGTACCTCCACGTCTCCGCGGGCTGCGGCACCAACCGCTACACGCCGGTACGGTTCGCCTGCCCCCCGGAGGCGACACTGCTGACGCTGGTGAGCCGGGAGGACTAGGCGGAAAAGGGGGTCGGCAAACCCTGCGTGATCCCGCCGATCCCCCATCCAGCCCACCCCAATCGCCCCTTTTACCCCATCTCCCTACCGTGGGGGCATGACCGCACCGATACCCAGGGACCTCCCGGACCTGCCCGCGGTCCCGGGCCCGCCCGCCCTGCTGCCCGCCCCGGTCCCGGCCATGGCCGTACTCCCCCCGGTACGCCGCCCGGCGACGGCGGCCTTCCGCCTCCTGACCGCCCTGCTCGCCGCCACGGGCGTCACCCTGGAACTGGCCACGGGCGACATCACCCGCACCCTGAGCTACTTCACACTCCAGAGCAGCATCCTCCTGGCCGCCGTCCTGACCCTGTCGGCCCACAGGGCCTGGACCGCCGGCCGCCCCCTGCCGCCCGCCGTAACGGGCGCGGCCCTCCTCTACGCGGTGACCACGGCCCTGGTGCACCACCTGCTCCTGACGAACACCGCGAGCCCCTACGCCCTCACGAGCACCCCGACGGGCTTGCACGCACTCGCCGGCCACCTCCTCCACACGGCGGTCCCCCTGGCCGTCGCAGCCGACTGGCTCCTCCTGACGGCCCCGGGCCGCCTCCGCCTCCGCCACGCGGCGGCCTGGCTGGCCTACCCCCTGGCCTACCTGGCGTTCTCCCTCGTCCGAGGCGAACTCCTCCTCCCCGGCACACCGGCCCGCTACCTCTACCCCTTCCTCGACGTCGACGCCCACGGCTACCGCAGCGTCCTCGGCAACACCCTCCTCCTCGGCCTCGCCGGCTACGCCGTCGCCGCACTCCTCGTCGGCGCGGACCACGCCCGCCCGAACCCCCTCCGCTGCCGCCACTGAATCGGATTTCGTCTCCGGCGCACGGTGGGCTAAAGTAAACGACGTCGCCGCGACAGCGACGACACTCGGGGTGTGGCGCAGCTTGGCAGCGCGCTTCGTTCGGGACGAAGAGGTCGTGGGTTCAAATCCCGCCACCCCGACAGAGAAACACCAGGTCAGGCCCGGTGCTGAGAGATCAGCACCGGGCCTGATTTGCTTTGCGGCCCCGTTTTGGGAGCCGTTTGGGAGCCAACTTCCAGAAACCGGCTCCCGGCGGCTCCCAGCGAGCGGCCGTCCGCCGTCCAGTCCGCTCTTTGCCGCTCACGCTGGGAAAGGGTCATCCCTATGGTTGTGCGAGGCCGATCACAGGCGGTACGACGATCGCCATGCATCGATGGTCTCCGTTAAATGACCGGCAGCTCGCACTCCTCACCCGCATCGGGGACGGAGCCGACCCCGTCACGTCGGACAGCCCAGAGTTCGCCCTCACCGCCCGCGCGCTCAAGGAGCGGCGTCTGATCACCATGCCCAAGCAGGATGGGAAGTGGCAGGCGGAGATCACTGACGCGGGGCGCTTCTACCTGGAACACGGCCATCACCCGGACCGGCCGGAACCGGCGCCGCGCAAGCAGCGGTCGGCGGGTTCCGAGCAACGGACACGGCCGGCCCCTCCTCCGCAGAAGCAGGACACAGCTCCGTCCACGACGAAGCCGGCGCCGCAACGCGCCGCCAAGCACCCGCAGGCGTCGCCAGCGGAAATCGGAGCCGCCTTGATCGCGGAAGTACAGCAGGCTGGGCGGTTCCTCCGGATCCCGAACCCCAGCGACCAGGAGCGAGCCCGCTACCGCAGGACCTTCGACGCGGCCCGGCAGTGTGCGCCCGAGGGGTATCACCTGAAGTACAGCGGCCGGGCGAAGGGGGACTTCTTCCTCGGTCTGCTCAGGGTGTCCGGGGAGGACGACACCGAGTGGAACCGGATCCGGCTGGCGCGCAGCCGGGTGATCAGCGATGTCGAGGACGTGATCGCCGCAGTCACTGCGGACCACAGCGCCTTCGAGATCTCGGAGGAGGTCCTGCCCCGAGTCCTCTCGCTCCTCCGGCTCCTCGCCGAGCAGGCACTCGCCCGCCACGGCGAGATCACGGTGTCCAAGAAGCGAAAGCAGCCCAGGCCCCTGCTCACCGTCCACGGCAGGACGTACGAGGTCGGCTTCCGCGAACGGCAGAAGCAGGTCCGGTACGTGCCCAAGCAGCCGGGCCGACGTACGTACGACTGGCAGCGGGTGACGCCGGCGCACAGGTTCGAGCCCTCCGGCGAGCTGGAACTGCTGATCAGCGAGCACTCGGGCTACGGCTACGGCCACAGCTACGGCTGGAAGAAGGAATGGGCCGACACCGCCAAGAAGCCGTTGGAGGAGCAGGTCGGTTCGGTGTTCCGCGCGCTGAAGGCGCGCGCGGAGGAGCAGGAGCGGGCTCGGCTGGAACGGGAGGCGGAGCAGCGGCGCCTGCGAGAGGAGCGGGAGCTGCAGGAGGCGGAGCGTCGGCGTCTGGAGTCGGAGCGGGAGGAGCGTGAGAGGCGGGAGTGGGAGTCCGCCGTCAGTGCCGCCTCGATCAAGGCGGTTCACGCCCTACGGGCGGAGCACTTCGGCACAGCCCTGGAGCAGTGGAAGGTGACTGGAGAGATCCGGGTGTTCTGCGTCGCTCTGGACAAAGCCGCCGCCACATCGGACGACGCCGTCGAAGCCGAGAGGCTGCGAGAGTGGTCGGCTTGGGGGAAGGCGGAGGCCGACCGGCTGAACCCCACCATGACCGGCAGGGGCCTGGCCGTTCTCGACTTCCACGCGGAGCCGACGGGAGATCAGCTACGGCCCTTTCTCGGCAGCTGGAACCCGCACCGGCCGGAGAGGGAGCAGCCTGCGGCACGGCCCGAGCCGCCGAAGCCGACCCCGGAGCGGTGGCGCGGCTCTATCGACGCACGTCAGGATCAAGGCTGGCGATATGGACGCCAAGGTCGCGCTCAATGGTGGAGGCGATGACGCCGTGCCCACGGTCGCGTAGGGCCTTGACCGCTTTCTCCACCAGCTGGCCGAGCCGGATGACCTCTTCGCGCAGTGCGACCAGCTCGTCGTAGCGCTCAGCCTTGTCCTCGCCGCACCACACCCGGACGGTCCGCAGGACGGCCGCATCCGCATCCAACTTGCGGTCGTCCCGACGACGGTACGAGTACCAGGAGGGCTGTGCGCGCTCCTGCTCGATGTCCTGCTGCTTGCGGTCCACCTCCGGGAGGATCTCGTCGGCGAGGTGGCCCGCTACCTGACGGGCGACGCGCTCGGTGACCGGCCAGCCGGCCAGGCACATGCCGGCGCGGTTCTCGTGCACCATCGGGTCACTGCGGAGCGCGGTGGCGTCCATTCCGATGAGCGGCGCGGTCTCGTCGAGTCGGCTCAGTTCCAGAACTCCCGCGTCCGCCACCCCTCGGCGGAGGCGCAGCCTGTTCTTCGGCCGGACGAACCCGAGGATCAGGCGCGCGGCCTCGAAATTGGTGCTCCCTCGTGCATGGCGTGACGCCTCGGTCAGTCTGAGTTCTGCCTCGTCATCGGCGCGGAACGCATAGACGTCTGACCACGGTGGTACGAGGCAGCCGGGACTCACCCATTCCTGCAGGCCGGCGTCATCCCCTTCCAGGAACCGGATGTGGATCCAGTCAGACCTGCCACGGCCGCCCACCCGAACGATCTCCACCCGCCTGACAGGGCTGCCCAAGTCCTTGGGCCTCGCACGGTAGGCCCAGTGCTCGCCAATCTCCATGTGCCTATTGAGCCAGGTCCGTTGGTCCCGTTACTGGGCAATCGTCGTAACTGCTGGAGTGAGACGGCCGCGCGGAGTTGACGCGGCCTAGTGGAGGCATCGGGGATGCGGCTGTGCCCTCCGGGAGTGGTCGCCGGAGGGCACAGCTCTTTGCTTGCTACGACTTGACGGGCACGCGTCACACTCCGCGTGCCCGCAGGAGATCACTCAGCACGCGCACTGGTGACGTGGCGCTCATGGCCAAACGTGCGTCGAGCGCTGCCTCCCACTGCTCGGTCAGCCCCAGCATGAGGCGCTTGCGCATGCCTGGGGTGACGTGGGCGTAGCGTGCCGAGACCGAGCCGTCGATGTGGCCCATGCGTTCGTCCATGAGCACCTTCTCGGTTCCCAGGTCCTCCATCATCGTCCGGTGGGTGTGGCGAAGGCCGTGGGGCGTGAGTCCCTTGGCTATCGGGAGCCAGCAGGCGTCGGCCCGGTCGCTGGCACCTCGCCCCCGCGCTGGGACGCCGGGCCACGGCTCGCCGAGCAAGGGCACCGGTCGTGGCTCCTGGGGTGCCTTCTTCGGGTACCAGCCGGAGACCGCCGGCGTGAACAGCCAGGTTGCGAAACCGTTCCTGCGCCAGTGGGCGGCATGCTCCGGTACGACGCCGCCCCGGACGAACCGGAGGTCCGCGATGGCCTGCTCGACCTTCTCTCGCGTGGCCTCGGTGACGCGTTCGGGGTGGTTGAGGACGTTGGACACCGTGCCGGTCGAGACGCCGGCACGGCGGGCGACGTCGACGAGCTTCGCGCCTTGGTGGCCCCCGGTACGGGCCGCGCCCTGTCCTCGGAAGACGTAGGTCTTGCCGTGACAGGGGCACGGCATGGGCTTCGTGCGGGCGATGTGGTTGGCGACCAGCGCGGACAGCCAGTCCATCGAGTCGATGGTGCGGTAGCTGTCGTCCTTCGGCGGGCAGCGCACCAACTCCCCTGTGTCGAGTTCGTACAGCTGCCACTCGACCCGGACGGCTCCAGGGCGGACGAACGCGGTCTCCAGGCCGACGATCTCGCCCCAGCGCATGCCGGTGTAACCCTTGAGGACCACGGCGACGAACTCGTCATCACGGCCGGAGAGCAGGGCGGCGCGCTCGGCGGTCAGCAGGATGCCGAGCGCGTCGGTGACCACCTTCTCCGGACCACGGTCTCGGGAGCGGCCGGCGCGTTTGCCGCGTCCGCGCCGCCGAGCGGCCGGGTTGGACGTGATCAGGCCCTCGTCGATCGCGTCCT
The DNA here is from genome assembly GCF_042899225.1 of Streptomyces sp. NPDC000134. Taxonomy (NCBI): domain Bacteria; kingdom Bacillati; phylum Actinomycetota; class Actinomycetes; order Kitasatosporales; family Streptomycetaceae; genus Streptomyces; species Streptomyces sp. NPDC000134. The sequence goes on along the minus strand of NZ_JBIAZN010000017.1, from coordinate 52,058 downwards.
CAAAGATCAGGTGGAGCGTCGAGCGCCAGGTCTTGACGCTGGAGGCCGCGTAGAGGGCCTTCTCCTTCTTCTCCCACAGGTCGACGTCCGTGCGCAGGATGCCGGCGAGCGCCTTGTCCTCGAACTCGGGGAGCAGGTGCTCCTCGATGTGCCGCTTGTAGTTCTGCATGGTCGAGGCCGCCAGGTCCTGGGCCTCGTACCAGCGGTTCGCGTACTCGCCGAAGGTCTCCTGGCCGAGGGCCGGGTCGCGCCAGTCGCCGCGACGGTACTTGTTCTCGGCCTCGGCCGCTGCCCGTTGGGCCTCGCCTTTGGTGGCGAACCTGATCGCCTTGCCGTTCTCGTCGACGACCGTGTTGTGCTTGCCGGGCGCGACCTTGTACCGGCCGCGCCAGTAGTTTCCGCGTTTCTCCGCGAAACCCAAGTCCCGCTGTCCCCTCTTGGTTGTCCTCGGCTACGGCAGATGCGATCGGGTCACGCGACAGTGCTGTACTGCTGCTGTCGACGCGGCGGGCGGGCCCGCAGGCGAGTCGCCGGCGCCACGGCGGGGCGACGACGTTGCGCGGAGTCGGTCTGCGTACCGGGCTCGGAGAGCGGCTCGGTCGCCCGGGCGGCTGTCTGCGCGGGCTGTGCCGGCCGCTCCTCGTAGAGGCGGATGATCTCGGCGAGGTGCTCGGCGGTAAAGCGGTAGGCGCGGCCGACCCGGGTGTGCGGGATCAGACGCCGTCGCGCTCGGTCCTTGACCCACCAGGACGAGCAGCCGAGGGTGTCGGCGATCTCCTCGGGGCGGTAGAGGCGGGGTGGAGGGGCGTCGGACGGCCTGTGGGGGACGGGCGCGGGCGTGGGTCGGTGCAAGGGGGCGGCTCCTGGTCGCGAGGGCGGGGGGGGATGCGTGGGCGGCTCAGGTGGCGCCCGGGCCCTGGAGGAGGGCGACGGGCGATACCTGCAGGGCTTCGGCGATGGCGACGAGGTCGTCGATATCGCATCGCCGCTTGGCGAGTTCGATGCGGGACAGCATCGTGTTGGACATAGGACGGCCCAAAGCGGTACACCGCGCGGCGAGTTGGCGCTGCCCAAGGCCGCGTTCCGTACGGAGGATTTCGATGGTGCGAGCCGCCAGCATTCCTGCGGGCCCTATTTCCAGAGATCGTGCTGCCATGGCTCCAGTTGTAGCGTGCATTCGCCGGTTTGGTTAACCGGCGATCGTCGGCTATGTTGCGCCGCGCTCAATCGGTGAGCGAGGCGGTCGGGGTGCTGCGCAAGGCCGGATCCCCGAACGGGTCCCAACATCCAGAGACCTCTCTGACGTGGGGTGTTGTGTTGTAGCTTCGTCGCTCGCAGGACGTCAACGGCTTCCCGATGTGATCCTTCTGGCTCGGGGTGCGGGGCAACTATTTGGTCAACCGCCGATCGTGCCCTACCGTTTTCGCACCGCCCTCGCCGATTCGATTTCCAGCGGCATTTCTGCCGTGAGAGATTGCGCCGGATAGGGCTGGACTTGCGCGCCGTGGGTGTGGCTATGTTGACGACACCCCGGAAAGCGCGAGCGGCCATCAACGCTCCCGCGTCAACGGCCGTACATTCCCGCCCTTCACACCCGTCTCCGCCCCCGACCGACGGTGAACCGTGGGCACCCAGCCCACCGGCCACCGAGTGAGGACCGCCCCTCTTGGCACGAATCCGCACCATCAAGCCTGAAGCCTTCGTCTCCGAGTCCCTGGCCGCCGTTTCCCTGACCGCCGAGCGCACCTTCTTCGGCCTGCTCACCCAGGCTGACGACCAGGGCCGCCACCGCGACCATGCCGCGATCATCGCCGGGCAACTGTGGGTCCTGCGCCCGGAACACACGCCCTCCGCCGTCGAGCAGGACCTCGCCCAGCTCGCCGACGCCGGGCTGATATGCCGCTACAAGGGCACGGATGACAAGCGCTACCTGCACATCGTCACCTGGCGGCAGCATCAGAAGATCAACCGCCCCAGCGCGAGCCGCCTGCCAGCCTGCCCGCGCCACGACACGCCGACTCGCACCGCGTCCGGCGTCGGCACGCCGGCTGCGGGGGCTGGCGTCACGGAGCCCGCACCGCTGTCTCCCGGAGCCCTCCGTGAGGGGTCCGGGCAAGTACGCAACCCTGCGGTGAATCCCGCTCCGAATGGCGAACCTGCAGGTCAGGACGATTTCACGGAGTCCTCCGTGAGGAAGCAGGGAGGGCTCGGTGCGGGAGCGGTGACGCCTCACGGTCCGGATCTAGGACCTAGGATCATGGATCTAGGAGATACCCCTTCGGGGGGCGCGAGCGCCCCCGCACCTCGCACCGTCTCGGCCAACCAGCTCATCGCCGAGTACGCCGCCGCTTGCACACACCGGCCACCCAAGGACGTCCTGGGCCATCTCGGCCAGCAGGTGCGCAAGCTGCTCGACGAGGGCATAGCCCCCGATCACATCCGGGCCGGACTCGGACTGCACCGCGCCAAGGGCCTGCACCCCAGCACGTTGCCGAGCCTCGTGCACGAAGCCATGAACGCGGCCCCCGCCGCGCCGGTTGTCCACAGGGCGTGGACAAACCCCGTCGATGTCGAAGCCGCCTACGGAGGTGACCTCTGACCGCCACCCTCACCCGCGAGCCCCACCGGGTCGGCCCGCTCGCCGACCGGCTCAACGGCATCCTTGCCAGTCGCGGCATCGACCTCGCCACCGCCGCCGTCGAAGAAGGGCACGCCGAGCCCGTCACCGCGCTGGAACTCGCCGACGCCAGGATCCCCGCCCGATACCGCCGAGCCCTGGCCGACCACCCGAAGGTCACCGCCTGGGCCGACGAGATCGCCCGCGCCGGACGCCCCGGCCCTGGGGGGCCGGGCATCGCCGAAGGCCCGTCGCTGCTGATCGCCGGCCCCACGGGCACGGGCAAGACGTACCAGGCGTACGGCGCCATCCGCACCCTGCTCGCCCGTGGCGTCCGCCTTCGCTGGGAGGCGACCACCACCGCCGACTTCCACGCTCGCCTGCGTCCACGCGCCGGCCATGACGCCGAACGTGAACTGCAGACCCTGGCACGCTGCCCGCTGCTGTGCCTGGACGACCTCGGTGCGGCCAAGACCAGCGAGTGGACCGAGGAGCTCACCTACCGGCTCATCAATCACCGGTACGAGCACATGCTCCCCACCCTCATCACCACCAATCTCCCGACGGAGCAGCTACGCGTCGCCCTCGGTGACCGCGTCGCCTCCCGCCTCGCCGAGATGACCGAGCGCGTCATCCTCAAAGGCCCCGACCGACGACGCCGCACCGCGCCCTCCGCCTGACCGGCCTCCCCACCTGCCTCGCCGCGCCGCGCGCGCTCACGCCTGGCCTGCGCCGGCCCGCGCGGCAGGACCGCTCAACGCTCCGCCGTGATCGTCCGGCCCTCCCCGGTTCCCCTACACCTTGGAGACCCTCCTGCCTTCTCTGACCCTCGTTTCCCTGGCCACCCGGAACAGCGGCACGCCGCTCCGCCCGGACTGGGTCACCTCCCCGGTGACAACCCTGGCGCTCCTCATCTCTCTCGTGCTGCTGGGCCTGCTCGCCGGATGGCTGATCCGCCAGCAGCGCCGCCGGCCGCCCGGCAGCAAACGCTGGCGCGGGACCGTCGCGGTGCCCGTCGCGGCCATGGCCGCGCTCGGCTGCACCGCCTACAGCGCGGACACCAGCTGGCGGTTCGCCGCCGACTACCTCGACATGGGCGGCACCACCGAACGCGTCGCGATGTTCGCCGCCGCAGAGCTGGCCCTGTTCGCCACCGCCCTGATGGCCCGGCAGAACCTCAACGGCCCGAAGCAAACACCCGGCCTGCCCGGCACCCTCACCTGGGTCATCACCACCGTCCAGATCCTGCCCGCCTACGCCGAGTCCGGGCTGGTCGGCGGCACCGTGCGAGCCTTCGTCGGCCCGGTCATGGCCGCGATGCTGTGGCACCTGGCCATGGGCATCGAGCTGCGCCACCGCACCCCCGACGCCGCCTCACGCGGCCTGGCCGCCGTCCTCGTCCGCCAGGCACGCGAACGCCTCCTAGCGCGGCTCGGGATCGCCGACCAAGACGCCGATGCCACCCGCCTCATCCGTGAGCGCGCGCTGAGTGAAGCCGTCGCCCTGATCCTGCGCGCCGAGTCGATGACCGACCGCAAGCGCGGCAGGCGGCGGCAACGACGCCTGACGGAACGTCTGCACGAAGCGCTGGAGCGGGCCGGCGTCGACGGCGACCCGCTCCAGGACGAGCTGCTGCTGCGCAAGCTCGCAACCCGCAAGCAGGCCCTCGACCTCGCCTCCATCACGCTGCCGCCGCGCTGGCAGATTCCGGCCTCCAACCCTCTCCGTGAATCCGGGCACAGCCGCCCGCGCTACAGCCGCCCGGCACCACTGCCGCGGGCAGAGGAAGCTGCCCGCCCACACCCATCGGACGCGGGTGACGACGAGGTGCCTCCGGCTGCCCGCCCGGAGACTGCCCGCCCGGTGCCCGGGCTGTCCGCACGGGCAGAAGCCGAAGACAGCCCGGCGCCGACGGGCAACAGCCCGGGCAGCGTGTCGGGCAAGCGCGAACGGAAGGGGGCTGCCCGGAAGAAGCGCGACGCCGGCAAAGCCCGTGCCTCCGACGAGGTCATCCTCAAGCACGCTCGCCGCATCTACGAGGAGACCGGCAGCGTCGGCCGCGACCGGGTCGAGGACGCCCTGCGCGCCGCCGGCTACACCGTCTCCAGCGACGGCGTCGGACGAGTCGTCCGCGAGTTCAAGGCCCAGCTCAAGGCAGCAGCCGGCGATCCACTCCGCTGATCCCCGCAGCACCAGCACTCCCAACCAGACCCCTACCCGAAGGGCCCCATGCACGCCCCGCACCACGAAGACCCCATGCCCCACGAGGAATCCCTGCTGATCACCCCTGCCCCATCGGGAGCAAGTTGGTGCAGGAGCATCGCTCCCGTCGGGAGCAATGCTCCTGCCTCTCCCGCCCCGGGAGTGGCAGGAGCGGATCGGCACCGGGGGGCGCCGATCGTTGAGGATGCGACCGAGGGCGGATCGCATCCTGAGAGGGAGGAACCGCGCACGTGCCACAGCACCGACTGCGCTCACGCTGCTCCGTCGAAGCCCCGTGTGCAGCAGCGTGAGCGTCTGCGCGACGAGAAGAAACGCGTGCGCCAGCCCAGCTGCCGCATGAACGACGACGAGTACCAACTCCTCGTCCGCGCAGCCGCCGAGTGCCATATGAGCGTCGCCGGGTTCCTTGCCCGCGCGGCTCTCAACGCTGCCCGCGACCTCAACCGCACCGCGGCGGACATCGCGGGTGAGAAAGAGATGCTGCAGGAGCTGTTCGCGCTGCGGCGGCACCTCGGGCAGATCGGCAACAACCTCAACCAGGTAGCCAAAGCGCTGAACTCCGGAGCCGACGCCCCGCAGGCCGCGGCCGTCCTCGCCGCCGTCCAGCGTGCCGCCAAGCGAGTCGACGCCTTCACCCAGCAGCACCTGGAAAACCAGGCGGCTGCGTGATCCCGCGCGTCCACACCAGGGGCAGGCGCACCATCGGCCTGCTCCACTACCTGTACGGGCCCGGCACGCACGAGGAGCACATCGACCCGCACCTGGTGGCCGCCTGGGACGGCCTTGCCCCCGATCCCGGCCGAGACCCCGACGCCACGTACGGCGATCTCCAGCGGCTGCTCGACCAGCCGGTCATGGCCATTCCCGAGAGCCGGCGGCCCGCCGAGCACGTGTGGCACCTGTCGGTACGCGCCGCCCCCGAGGACCCGATCCTGTCGGACGAGCAGTGGGGCGAGATAGCCCGCAGGATGGTCGCCGCCACCGGTATCGCCCCCGACGGCGACGACGCCGCCTGCCGCTGGGCGGCCGTCCGGCACGCCGACGACCACATCCACATCATCGCCACCATCGTCCGCGAGGACGGCCGCCAGGCCCGCCTTCGCCAGGACGGCAAACGCTCCCAGGCCGAAGCCCGCAAGATCGAGAACGACTACGGGCTGCGCCGCCTCCACGCCGGCGACGGCACCGCCGCCCAGCGGCCCACCAGCGCCGAACGCCACAAAGCCCAACGGGAAGACCGCAAGCGCACCGCGCGTGAGGAACTGCGCGAGACCGTACGCCGCGCCGTCGCCGGCACCACCTCCACGGAGGAGTTCTTCGACCGCCTGGCCGCCGCCGGCCTGCTGATCCGCAAGCGCGTCGCGCCCTCCGGCGACCTGCTCGGCTACAAGGTCGCCCTGGCCGACGACCGCAACGGTGAGAAGGAGCCGGTGTTCTACGCGGGCTCCACGCTCGCGCCCGATCTGTCCCTGCCCCGCATCCGTGAACGCTGGGCGCTGCCCACGGAGGCCGCTTCGGCGGACGGCTCAGGGCGGGAGCAGCCGGTCCTGCCGGACGTGACCGGTCCCGCGTTCGCGCGGCGCCGAGCCTCCGGCGCCACCTGGCAGGCCCTCATGATCATCGATCACGGTGATGACGGCGCGGCAGCTGCCCAGATCGCCGCAGCGGGTGAAGTCCTGGACGCGCTCGCCAAGACCTCCGCCGCCCACACCCGCGCTGAACTCCGCGAAGCGGCCTTCGCATTCGAGCGGGCCAGCCGCTCCCACGTGAGGGCCGTACGCGGGCATGACCGCGCCCTGCGCCAGGCCGCCCGCGACCTCGTCCACAGCGGCCCAGCCCTCGGTCGCGGCGAAGACGGCGCCACCACCGCGATGCTCATCGACATGGCCTTCTTCCTCGCCATCGCCACCGCGAACTGGCACGCGAAGAAGCACCACAGCCAGCAGGCCGCAGCCGCCCGACAAACCGCCGAGCATCTGCGCGCCGCCTACCAGGCCGCCGCGGGGGAGCCCATGGCCGCACTGGGCCAGCGAGGCCAGCGCCTGGCCCCGCGCGTCCGGCAGCGGCAGGCCGACCTTGTTCGCCAGGTGCTACCGGAGCTGGCAGAACGGATCCGGGCCGAGGACGGTTGGTCCGCACTGGCCACCACCCTCGACGACGCCCGGAGGGCTGGCCACGACCCGGCAGCTCTGCTGGCTGACGCTGCCCGGCGGCGCGAGCTCGGCACCGCCACCTCCATCAGCGACGTCCTCGTCTGGCGCCTGCGCCGCAGCGCCCACCTGCCCGCCCTACCCGAAAGCTCCCACGAGGCACTCGCCCAAGGCAGTCACCGCCAGAAGCCCTCAGTGCCCAACACGCCGCTGAGGCAGGACACCGCGAACTATTCCGGCCGCCGCCGCTGACCGGAAAGCGACGCAACATAGCCGACGATCGCCGGTTGGGCAAACCGGCGGTTCTCCGGACCATTTATGTCTCACCCGCCCACTCCCAGGAGGAACTCCCGTATGCCCAACACCCAAGCACGACCGGAGATCGTCGTCCTGCTCTGCGACACGGACGTCGAGCGCCAGCGTGAGACCAGCAAGTGGTACCACCTCGACGGACGCCCGTTCAGCAAGGACGAGCTGAGCCTCCTCCGCAGGGCCACTCGCGCCGAGTTCGACGAGATCAGGAAGCAGCACAAGCGATACGAGGACTACCGGCGCACGATGGACCAAGCTCCGGATGCCCTCGACCAGTTCCTGGCCCCGTTCTGGGAGCGACTCGACGTGAAGAGGCTCGGCAACGCCGTCGAGCTCATGAATGAGGACGAGCGAGCCGAGCTCGATCGCCTCCTCGGGTTCATCGTCGACCCAATCCGCCCCTTCACCCCCTACGCCTTCTGACCCTGGCCCCCGCGCCGATACGTACCCAACGCGCTGGTGACCGGCTCCAAAGACCGATCCGGCATCTGACACAGAGGCGTGTGCGTCCCATGCGATAGCCGGTAGGACTCGTCACGCCGAACGAAGCACCAGGCGTGGAGGCGGACCGCTCTCAACAACCTCAGACCGTGACGCACGAGGACGCCGACCAGGGCACAGCAGCATGAAGCCGGGCCTCCCCGAGGGGAGGCCCGGCTTCTATGCGTTGGATGGCCCTCAGCCGGCTGGAGCGCGCAGGAGCCGGTCATGGGTGCTCTCCGGCACCACCCGACGCAGCACCGGTGCGCTGGAACTGAGGGAATCGGCGAAGGCGGCGACGAGGTCGTGCGGCACGCTGGGGCCGAAGGACGCCGCCCACAGGTAGCCCGCTCCGAGCACCGGCTCCGCCCACGCCTGCCACCCGGCCAGGGCCGCCTCGTCCGCCTCAGCCACCAGCGCGAGTGTGTCGCCATCCTGGATGAGGGGCGGCACCTCGCCGAGGCGGACGTGGGAGGCGAACGTCGGGTCCACCGCTCCCGTGCCGGGCTGGTCTACGTCACGCAGCCACCCGTGCGCCGTAACCGCGTCGAGGACCAGCTCGGGGCCACCGAGCGGCATGGCCGGCTGATCGCGGGCGTCGAGCGCGGCGAGGAAGGTGCCGAGGACCTCTCCGGGGACCTCGGGGGTGAAGTAGGCCGACCACTGGGCGAGCGGGCTGCTCGGGTCCGAACGAGCGGACACCTGCCAGGCGATCGGCAGGTTCCCCAGGTGGAACGGCTCGTCCGGCAAGACCCACTGCGCCCACCGCAGGGAGTCGGGACTGATGTGCAGGACGGTGCTGCGCAAGACCTGTCGGTCCTCCAGCGCCTCGTCCGGCTGCTGGCGCCCGCGGACGATCGTCAGGCTCGTCCAGCCCAGGCCAGCGAGCGTATCGGCGACAGCGTCGTACAGGCGTCCGTCGTCACCGGCCAGGTGCCGTGGACCGACCCAGTACGCGGACGGGACGTTCACCGGGCTAGGTGGGCCGATCGGGAAGTCGGGATGCAGGTACCCCTCCAAGAGCTTGGTGATTTTGATGCCGCTAGCGCGGACGTCGAGGGTGCCCGAGGGGCTGGAGCCTCTGGCAGTCACAGCTGCTGGGACGTCTCCAGCACGCGAGCAACAGCGGCGGCGACGACATCGGCCGGCGTCTCGGTGTCGAAGGACATCTGGTAGCCGCGCACCTTGGCCGTACCGGTGACGGCGATCTTCCATCCCTCGCCGTCGGTGCCAGGGCGCCCGAGCGGGAACCATCCAAGGTAGAAGCGACCGTCCTTCGAATTGACGTGTACGTCCGCGCGGTCGTCCACGACCAGGTGGAAGTCGTCGGCGGAGAACTGACCCATTACGAGCGTGGCCTGGCCCGGGCCGAGCAGCCACTCGCGCAGCCGCAGGGCCTCGACAGTGGTGGAGAATCCGGGCCCCTGGGGCGCCGCAGTCACAGACAATCACCTCTCTGACCTGGTGCTTCGCGAGAAGGTCGTCCAGGTTCACATGCCGCTGCCGCGTTGGCCAGTCATTCGTGGATCTTCGCTGTCTGCCCCCGGCGAACTGAGAAGCAGAGGGCGAGACATCGCAGTCACACAGAGAAAGAGCGTGCGCGCGGCGGGGACAGTGCTGATAGTTGCCGCATGGATGCGATCGAGGCCGCACGCGCCGTCGTAGAGGAACATCACCCCGAAGCACGAGCCGCGTTCCTGGGCGGCAGCGTCGTGACCGGCCGCCGAACGGCCACTTCGGACCTCGACGTCGTGGTCCTGCTCCACGGCGCCCCAGCCCCCTACCGGGCAAGCCTCCAGTACGCCGACTGGCCAGTGGAGATGTTTGTGCACACCGAGGCGACATGGCACGCCTACGTCGAAAGGGAGCTGCGCAAGCGCCGGTCACCGCTGCTGTGGATGTGTGCCGACGGGCTGCTGCTCTTCGACACCGATGGACTCGGAACCCGCCTCGCCGCACAGGCCCGGAAGCTGACCGCCGCCGGACCACCCCCGGTGTCGTCGGAAGAGATCGACGACCGCCGCTACGCGATCACCGACCTCCTCGACGACCTCGCGGGAAGCGACGACCAGAGCGAGCGCCTGTTCATCGCGACCGAACTGGTGCGACGCACCGGTGAGCTGGCACTGGCCGTTGGCGGTTCGTGGGGTGGCGGTGGGAAGTGGCTGGCACGCCGCCTTGAGACAACCGCGCCAGGGCTCAGCACACGCCTCCACCACGGCCTACAGGAGGTACTGGACGGGAGAGTCGAGACCCTCGTGGCCGTCGTGGACGAGGTGCTCGGGCAGACCGGCGGCCGGTTGTGGTTCGGCTACAAGCGTGTCGGGGCGCCCTGAGCGATCCCACGCTGCGGACGTCGCAACGTCTGTTCCTCCACGTGCAGATCACGCGATCGACAGCAAATCCCGAGTCTCCTCGGCGCACCCCCACGACAGCGTGACGCCAGCACCTCCGTGCCCGTAGTTGTGCACGACCACGGTGCCGTCCTCCCCCACCTCTTCCTCCACACGGACCGTGGCGCGGGTCGGTCGAGCGCCGACCCGGTGCTCCAGGACACGGGCCTGGGCGAGTCGGGGCTCGACCTCGGCACAGCGGGCGAGGATACCGGCCGCCGCCTTGTCATCGGGGGCCAGATCGCCCTCACCGTCGATCGCTGTGCCGCCCAGGACGACGGTGTCGCCGTGAGGATAGAAGCACAGCAGATCGGGCGAGAGACCGGTGTCCTCGGAGAAGAACTCGGTCAGCCCGGGGTTGGTGACGACGACGTGCTGGCCGCGGATGGGCCGGAGGTCAGGGTCCGGAACCAGGTCGCGTGCACCAAGGCCCGCGCAGTTGACGATCGCTGAGGCTGGACCGGCGTCCGAGAGCGAGGTCAGCCGTCGCCGCTCGACCACACCCCCGGCATCGCGGAGCCGACGCAGGAGGTAGTCGAGGTAGGTGGGCATGTCGATCAGTGGCACGGTGAACCGGTAGCCCGCCGTGAACCCGGCCGGAAGTTCGGCCCGCTCGCACGGTCGGAAACCCGGCAAAGTGGTGGCCCAGTCCGGCGCGGCCTCGGCCGTGCGGGACGCTTCGATGCCACTGGTGAGCCGGACGCCCGTCGCCGGGTCCTGGGCCAGCTCGCGGAAGATCTCCAGGGACCGTTGTCCCCACTGGTCGACCTTGTCCTTCGGCTCGACCAGGTAAGGCCCCCACATCGCCCCGGCCGCCAGCGACGTGACCCCCGGCACCTGCTCGGCGATCACGTGCACCGAAGCCCCGGCCTCGGCGAGAACAACGGCCGTGGTGAGCCCAGCCACCCCAGCCCCGACAACGACAACGCGCTCCCCTGCGGTCATGTGTCTGACCCTAACGGCCGGGTTGCGTCGATGGGGCGTGTTGGGCGAGGGCGTCCTCCAGGGCTGGCAGGAAGCCGCGCACGTGAGGGTTGCGCTGTCGGCGGCGGAGATCGGCGGCAAGCTGGTGGAGCAGCGCCGCGCTGCGAGGCGAGCGGACGACATCGAGGCGGTCGGCGGCGATCTGGCCGATCTCGCAGGCTGCCTCCAGGTCTCCGTGGGCGCTGTGGCCCAGGGCCAGCCAGGCTCCCTCGAACATGGCTCGGCGCTGGCTGGGGTCGCCGCGCGGGACGTCGTACGCCCCGGATCTGAGCATCTCGGTCCCTTGGGCGAGGAAGCGGCGGCTCTTCTTTCCGCTCTCCGCCTTCTGCTGTGCACGACCCATCTGGATGAGGCCGTAACCAGCCTGGCAGTCCAGGTGGTTGTCGGTGAGGAAGTACATCCAGCGGGGCTCTTCTTGGCGGCCGTCCCGGCTTGCGATCAGTTCGCGGGCAGCGCCACGAGTGTGGGCGAAGTCGTTGTCACGGCCGGCGGCGGCGTACGCGTAGGCGAGCCGGGACAGGACGGACGCCCAGACAGCCAGCGGAGCGGCATCGCTCGCACGGCGGGCGGCCTCTCCGAGGGCGATGGCGTCCGCGGGGTGTCCGCGACTCGCCGCCTGGAAGGACAGGTCGCCCAGGATGTGGGCACACAGGGGAAGATCATTGACCTGATGGGCGGCCCGAAGCGCCGTGACGAAGTAGCGCTGCGCCAGTCCGTGGTCGGCCGCGTCGAAGGCCATCCAGCCGGCCAGCTGACCGATCTCCGCGAGCGCGCGGATCAGACGGCTCGCGACAGCCGGAGGGTGGCCGCCTTCGCGAATCAGCAGTCCGACAGCCCGGAACTGCGCTCCAACGTAGGGCAGATGACGTGCCCCTCCGTGCTCGTCATCGAGCAACTGGAGCATGGGGAGATGCTGCTCCACTTGGTCCACGAGCGGATCGGTGCCGAGCGACGACGTCATTCGAGGCGTGTACTGACCGCGTCCCGCGGTGCCGTCGAGGTACTGGGCGACGATCGCGAGGAGTCCCGCGCCCGAGATCGCGAGGAACCGGCGACGGTCGACAAGCCCTCCCATCACCCAGTCCTCCACGATCGCCTCCATGCCCTGCGCGGTCCAAGGCCGCGCGAGATCTGTGTCCGCGGGGACCAGCGCTGACGAGTCGCCCACACGGCCCTGCCACAGTTCGGCCACCGAGACGTTCCTACCCAGCTCCTGGGAGAGCACGTAGGCGGCCATCATCGGCAACGGCGAGCGCGGCAGGGAGCCGGCGTCCCGCCAGTGGTACGGCGCCGACTCGGCCACCGTCCCCGCGCCGAAGACCCGGTTGAGCTTGCGAGCGAGCGCCTTCGGGCTCCACCCGAGTTCGTCGAGGCACTCCGCCAGTACGGCGTTGGGCTCGCCTGCCTGCGGTGCCACGTGCGACCACCCTTCGCTCCAGTGGTTCGTCCCATCACTTCACGAGCCCCATGGTGATGCCCCTGGACGGACGATTCACCACCGCCGCATAGAAGTTGACCGAGTTGACCCACTGATCGGGTCCTGCCTGACCGTCCCCCTCCTGTGTTCTTGGATCTCGGCGGAGGCGCCCGTCTTCCGAGCCGACGGAGAAAGAGGTGGGCCTTGAGACAGCACACGAGCACCTCCCCAGGCCGACCAGGCGATGTGCTGGACCGTGACGCCGAACGACCAACCTCCGCCCCCGGACGCGGGCTCGTCGCTGACGACGGAACGACCACCCTGATCACGGATCTGCCGTACGGACCGGAAGCGGCCGAGGTCGCCCGGGGCGCCGTGGCGCTGGCGCTGCGTGGCACTGAGACGGACGTACTTGCTGACGCCCGCCTGATCGGGTCGGAGCTCGCGACGAACGCCTTCGTCTCGGGCAGTCCTCCGTTGGTTCTGTGCGTCGACCGCAGGAGTCTGGCCAGCGGCGGCCTCGAGATCGAGATCACTGTCACCGACGGCGGCTGTTCCCGCCCGGCACCCGCTTCTCCTACCGCTCCCGACGAGCAGGCCGAATCAGGACGGGGACTGGTCATCGTCGATGCCTTGGCCGATGCCTGGTCGCTGACGACTGGCACCAGCGGCTCTCGTGCCTGGTGCCGACTCACCCACAGGCCGTGCTCCTCGTCCGCCGGCGCCTGATGTCCACGCCTGCAGAAATCCGTCCTCCAAGGAGGCACCACACAGTGCGCATCGACCATGCGACTTCCCCACCCTCACTCATGGCTGCGCCGGAGGCCGCTCGTCAGCCCAGGGTCGTCGTCGCTCTCCACGAGGGCTTCTACGGCGCGGCGTCGGGCACCGGCTTCAGCAACCGCGCCTTCCTCACGGCACTGGCCCGGCTCCTGCCGACAGGCCGCCTCTCAGTGATCACCCCGCACGTGCCCGAGGCCGCGGGAGCGCACAATCAACGGTGGGCCGGCGAGGTGCGGCAGATGCTGCGGCAGGCCGCGGCCGAGGTCATCACGATCCCGAAGGTCAACGCGCCGCCGGACTCGGTCCGCGGCTCGGTTCAGCTGTGCGACCTGGCGGGCGAGGCGGCCATACGCATCGCCGCGCGGGCGGGCCGGTGCCTCCTCGTCGGCCTGGACATCCCGTTCCTCGGGCTCGCGCCCTACACGTCGCCGACCACGGACCTGCTGCTCGTGCCCCGCTCCACGACCGCGCTGACGCGGCCCAAGGACGTCTCCCGCGTCCGCTGGGAGCGGGACGCCCTGCGGGCGGCGACACTCCGAGGTGCGCGCGTCGGGGCCATCTCCTCCCACATGCGAGGCCACCTCGTCGTCAACTACGCCGTCCCTCGGTCGAGCATCGTGAGCATCCCTAACGGGCTGATCCGTGAGGAGATGGTCAGGCCGACTACGGCTCTGCCGCTGCCATTCAAGGCCCGTGCCGGATTCCTTCTCGCCATGGGCCGCGCAGTCCCGACGAAAGGCTTCGAAGATCTCCTGGAGGCGTTGCGCCTGCTGAAGGAACGCGGTGTCCCCGTTCCTCACCTGCTGCTGGCTGCCGTGACCTCGGAGGAACACCAGCGCCCCTCCTCGTACCAGCAGGACCTGGCGGCACACATCCGCGCGCACGATCTGGACGCGACTCTGATCACTCGCTTCACCCCCGCGATCCGTGCCTGGTTGCACAGCCCGGCCCTGCGCGCGGTCATCGTTCCCTCTCGCGAGGAGCCCTTCGGCCGGATACCCCTGGAGGCGTTCGCAGCCGGTGCGGGCCCGGTGGTCGCGACCACGGCCGGCGGCCTGGCTCAGACCGTCATCGACGGCGAGACCGGCTTCACGGCCGCACCGCAGGACCCCAGGTCCCTGGCGTCCGCCCTGCACCAGGCCCTAACCGTCCTGCCCCGAGAACGCGATCGGCTCCGGAGCGCTGGGGCGGCCCTGGTGCGCTCCCGCCACGACTACGAGGCCAGCATCGGTTCCGTTATGGACCGCATCGCCCCTTGGGCGCTGGCCCAGTCAGCCACCGCGGAGGGCCGCGCGCGATGAACCAGCCGGTGGTGCTGATCAGCCTGGAGTCCCCGCACTCCTTCTGGCGGCTGTCCTCCGAGCACGAGCGTGCGCTGTCCGCCGCCTTCCCCGGCGTCGAGTTCCGCAGGGCGACCGAGGAGGCCGTGCCTCACCAGCTGGCCGACGCACACGTCTACTTCGGGTGGCGATTCGCGCCATCGTGGCTGTTCGCCGCGCCACATCTGAAGTGGATCGCTTCCCCGGCCGCCGGCACTGACCATCTGCCCGCCGCCGAGGCGCACTCCGTCGGGGTGGCCCTGACCCGCTCGTACGGCTTTCACGGCAGGCCCATGGCCGAGCACGCCATGGGCCTGGTCCTGGGCTTCTCCCGCGGGCTGTTCATCAGCCAGCGCGTCCAGCGGAACCGTGCCTGGTGGAAGGACGACCTGGCCGAGGAGTTCTTCGACCTGGCGGGGGCGACGATGGCCATCGTCGGCTGCGGCAGCGTCGGACGTCACCTCGCCCAGGCCGCTCGGGCCTTCGGCATGAACGTCATCGGCGTATGCCGGACACCACCTGTGACTGCCGAGGGCGGGATCACGTGGGTAAACACCACGGCGGTGCACCAGGCAGTGTCCGTCGCCGACGTAGTGGTCAATCTGCTGCCCGCGACCCGGGCCACGGACCACTACTTCGACCACGACCTTTTCTCGGCGTGCAAGCCCCGCTCTCTCTTCCTCAACCTCGGCCGCGCGGCAACCGTCGACCAGTCGGCCCTCCTCGCCTCCCTCGACACCGGCCACCTGCGCGGCGCGGCCCTGGACGTGTTCGATCCGAAACCGCTGCCCGCCCGCCATCCGCTGCGGCTCCACCCCCGGGTCGTGCTCACCCCGAAAAGCTCGGTGTTCTGCCGCGCGTACATGGACGAGGCGGTGGCGTTTTTCGCCGACAACCTGCACCGCTATCTCTCGGGCCAGCCCCTCAACGGCCTGGCCGAGGCGCCCGCCACCCGCTCTCCGCTCGTAGGAGGCTGACCAATGCCCACCGCAGACCACGACGACCTGGCCGCCGCCTTTGCCGCTGCCGGCCGCAACCACCCCTACCTGGCCTTCACCCTGAACTCGCTGTGCAACCTGGACTGCGTCTTCTGCAAGCCCCGGTGCATGCCGGACTACGGGCACAAAGCCCGGCCCCTGACCGCCTCCGACTACGCGGCCATCGCCACCGAGGCCGGGGCCTGGGAGATCAGGAAGGCGCACTGCTCCGGCGGTGAACCGACCCTCCGCGCCGACATCCTCGACGTCATCGCGGGCCTCGCCGACGGCCTCGGGCCCGACGCCGCGATCGGCATGACCAGCCACGGCAACCTGCGTCGGGGGCTGAAGGTCGAACAGCTCCACGACGCCGGCCTGACCTACCTCAACCTCAGCCTCCACAGCCTCGACCCGGCGCGGTCCGCCGCGATCATGGGCGGCGGCGACCCGCGCACCACCCGGAGCACCCTCGACGCCGCCCTCTCCCTCGGCCTGCGAGTGAAGATCAACTGCGTGCTTCAGCGCACCTACCTGGACGACGCCTTCGCCGTGGCCGAACTCGCCCGCGACCTGCCCGTCGCCGTCCGCCTGATCGAACTCCAGAACATCGGCCCCGCCCAAGCGCTCTTCGACACCGAGTTCATCACCGAGGCAGAGGTCCGCGACCGTCTCCACGAGTGGTTCGCGGACGCCGGCGAAGTCCCCCGGAACCAGCTGGGCGTCCGCAGCCCCGGTCAGTACCTCCGTCCCGACGGATGGGCAGGGTCGATCGGCTTCATCTCCAATTCCAGCTGCGCCACCTGCTCCGACGCCAACCGGATCAAGATCACGCCCACCGGAGTGGCGCGACCCTGCATCCTGCACAACCGCGACATCCCCCTGAAGCCCCACCTCGCCGACGGCACCCTCGGCGACGCCTTCGCTCACCTCTTCCAGGCCATGCTCGACCGCAGCACCAACGACGCCTGGCAGGGCTTCCACTACGTCGACTACGACCTGCGCTGGGACCGGATGGAGCGCCCGGAAGGCACCCCGGTCCTGCCCCTGCTGCCCGTCCTCCCCACGGGGGCAGCCGGCCCCTCCTGCGCCCGCGCCTCCACCGGGGAGCGGTGATGGTCGTGGTCGACGCGCCGCCTCTCTACCAGGAGCTCGGCGCTCTGTACGAAGGCGAGCTGGACGCTCACGGCGTCGGGGCCGTGATGCTCACCCACAAGTGGCAGCCGGCCGACCTGCTGGCTCCGCACTCCGACATCGACGTACGCGTCATCCTGCGCCAGGCACCTGCGGACTGGGAAGAGTGGAACCACCGCCTGGCCGCCGCACACACCGCCGCAGTCGACCGGGAAGTCTTCCATCGACGTCTCCTGGAGCACCCGCCCGGCTTCGCGTTCACCGTGACCGAGACGGACGGGAGACTCGTCTCCGCGCCCGAACTCGCGACCTGGTCACTGATCAGCGGCAGCGCGCGGGACTTCCAACGCTGGAAGTCCCGCGCCCAGATGGCGCCCTGGTGCGAGGTCGATGAGCGGTTCTATCGGGGGATCCTCCAGGCTCGGATGGGCGGCCGATACCAGCTGGCTGCGGACAGCACGGACAACGTGGTCGAGGACATCGCCGCGTACCGACGCCACTGCGTGGCGTGGCACTACCTCGCCCCGTGCTGGTTCGCTGCCGCCGCACTCGCGACCCGTACCCGCTGCCCCGGAAAGACGGCGGCCCTCACCCAGTGGCGGCCGGAGGGACTGGACGGATACGCCGAGCTGTTCCTCCGGTACTCAGAGAACCGCGCCGATGTCCGACCACGGAGCCCGCGCCACCTGCTCCGCGCGGCCCATGTCGCCCTGGAGGCGGCCATGCGCCGCGTTCCTGACGAGGGCCGCCCAGACGGCCAGGGCCGGGAGCACGCTCGTACTGACTGGGTGATGACGGCCGGCATGCTCCGTGTACGCGTCGCCCGCTGGCTGTACTACCTCGATCCGCCGCCCGGCGTGGCGACCGAGTACCTGATCCGGCGGGAGGCGAAGGAACTCCGCTCCGCCGCGCGAACGCTGACCGTGCTCGCGGCAGACGAGGCGACTGCCGCCCAGCGGCTGGCCGCTCGGATGGCGGCGCTGATCCCCACTGGGCCCACCAGCGCCGACATCCTGCGCGCAGCCCTCGCGCGCTGGCACCGGCAGAAGACCACCGTCCAGGACTTCCTCAGCCTCACACCCGACGACGTCCACCTCTGACCCAAGGAGTCTCGCCAATGACCCCGCGTGCGCCGGTGCCCCGCACCCTCAAAACGGCCAAGGTCAAGATCACCACGAAGTGCAACCGGCACTGCGACTTCTGCATCTTCGCCGACGGCGCCCAGGGCGAGAACATGTCCCTGGATCTGTTCTCCACCATCCTGACCCGGCTGGAGACCATCCCCTTCCAGCAGTTGCACATCAACGGCGGCGAACCCACCGTGCACCGGGACTTCCCGGCACTCAGCGACGCCGCCCGCTCGCGACTGCCGGACAAGGTCATGGTCCTGGGTACGAACGCCATCACGCTGGCCCGCAACCAGCCGATCATGGAGGCGACCCTCCGCTCCTACGACCAGATCCTCATCGGCTGCGACGACGAACACGGGAACTACGACGAGGTGCACGCCGTCGTGCCCCGCCTCCGCGAAGCAGGCAAGACCGTGGTCGTCAACAGTGTCCTGGAAGGCATCAGTTCCACCCGGCTCACGCAGCTCGGGGCGCTGTGTGAGCAGTACGGCGCCATTCATGTCACCAACCACGTGCACCACGTCGACGTGGGCCAGCCGGCGAACGAGCTGCGCGGCCTCTGCGACCGATACCTCGACAAGCACCTGATGATCGAGATGGACGGGTCCTGCTACCGCTGCTTCAACGCCATGGCGAAGGACGACAGCGAGTTCAGCATCTGGGACGAGGACTTCGCGGCCAAGGTGTTCGCGCCCCGGGGGCACCACTTCCGGTTCTGCCTGCGCTGCCACGAGTACACCGACTCCGGCGCCGCACTCGTCCCCGCCCTCACCGTCTGATCGGGAGGTACACCACCATGCCCGCAGTCCTCGGACTGAACTTCCACCACGACACGGCCGCCGCGTTAGTCGTCGACGGCCGCGTCTACGCCGCCGAAGAGGAGCGCTGGAGCGGCGTCAAGCACAACCACCCCACCCGCAAGGGCACGCTCACCGTCCCGACCCGTGCACTCCAGTATTGCCTGGAGGCCGCCGGCATCGAGCCGGAGGATGTGGACACTGTCTGGGCGGCCTCCATGCGTCCCACCCCCGCAGCCGGTTGGTGGCTGGCCGAGGAACGGGAGGAACTCGCCGCCCTCCTGCCCGCCCCGCTCGGCGAACACCTCCGCCTCCTCTCCCACCACACGGCCCACGTGCTCTCCGGCTACCTGCTCTCCGGGCACGAGCACGCCGCGGGCCTCGTCATCGACGCCGGCGGCTCCTCCCTGGGCTCCGACTTCGGCCCCGGCCGGGAGCGCATCACCGGGTACGACCTGTGGCCCGATCGCATCGACCGCCTCCACCAGGGCATGCCCGCCATCGTGCCGGGCCCGGTCGGGCCCCGGCGGGTCCACTCCTCCCTCGGGCACTTTTACCGGAACCTCGCCCGGCGGGTGATCCCACCCGGCGACGAGCCCGAAGGCAGCATGATGGCGCTCGCGGCCTTCGGCGATCCCCAGCGCTACGGAACACACATCCGCGAACTGGTCCGGCTCGGCGACGAGGGCGAGGTCCGCATCGACCACCCGTGGGGTTCCGCGGACAGCAGCACACCGCTGCTCCTGGATGGACGGGCGTGGACCGCCGACAACGTCGCGGAACAGCCGGAACACAAGCGTGCCGACCTGGCCGCCGCCGTCCAGGAGGTCTTCGCCGAATCGGTCGTCCACATCGCCCGCCACCTGCAACGACTCACTCGGGCCTCAGCGTTGGTGTTCTCGGGCGGATGCGCCCTGAACTCCCACCTCAACGGCCAGCTGGCCGCCGACAGCGGCTTTGACACCCTCTTCGTCGCACCGGCACCGCACGACGCCGGCACAGCCGTGGGCGCCGCGCTCTACGGCTGGCACTACCAGCTCGGGCAGGAGCGCGTGCTGGTGCCGACCGACGCGGCCTGGGGCCCCGAGCCGGGCGCGCTGCCGACGACAACGGTGCCGACCGGCTACCACGCCTTGCCCCACCTCGGGCTCGGCCTGGCACCCACGGTGGCGGCACTGCTCGCCGAGCACCGCATCGTCGGCTGGGTGCGGGGACAACTCGAATTCGGGCCGCGTGCCCTCGGCCATCGCTCGATCCTCGCCCACCCCGGTCACGCCGCCACGCGGGACCGACTCAACGCGATCAAAAAGCGAGCCGCGTACCGCCCGTTCGCGCCGGCCGTCCTCGCCGAGCACGCCACGGAATGGTTCATGTCGGCGGGCGACCCCTTCATGAACCGCGTCGCCACCGTCCGACGGTGCCGAGCCGACCGCGTCGCGGCGGTCACCCACCACGACGGCACCGCCCGCGTCCAGTCCATCGCAGCCGACCACCAGGGCCTGCGCGACCTCCTTGAGCAGTTCCGCGACCTCACCGGACTGCCGCTGCTGCTGAACACATCGTTCAACCGCAAAGGCACCCCGATCCTGCGGACCGCTGAGCAAGCCGTGGCAGCGGCGGTGGACCTACGCCTCGACGCCCTCGCCGTCGGGGACACGCTGCTACTCGCCGACCACGTCCCCGATCCCCGTTCCCAGACCCTTCGTACGAGGTGAGGCGGATGGATCCCATCGATCTCGACCACGTCCTGACCGTGCTCGGTGCCGCCGCGTGGAGCCCGGACGAGCAGTCCCGCGCCCGCGTGGCCGCCGGCCTCGCGCTCACGGTCTACGACGGCCACACCCGCGACCAGGGCACGCCATACCTGGAGCACCCACTGGCCGTCGTCAGGCTCCTGCGAACAGAGATCGGCGTCCGTCACCCCGAGACGCTCCTCCTCGCTCTCCTCCATGACGCCTTGGAGGTGTCCCCTGAGTCGGAGGCACTGCTCGTCCATCACCTCGGCGGCCCGTTCACCGCACGCCTGCGTGCCATGACGGCCGACCACCGCCTCGAACAGCGCACGAAGTCCGTCGGCGACGAGACCCGCTGGCGCGCGAAGCAGGCCGCGCTCCCGCCCGAGGGCCTCCTCGTCCGGCTCGCCGACCGCCTGCACAACCTGCGCGACCTCGCCGCGTCCCCGAACCTCGACCGGCGCCGACGGTTCCTCCAGACCCTGGGCGATTTCCACCTCCCCCTCGCCGACG
The DNA here is from genome assembly GCF_042899225.1 of Streptomyces sp. NPDC000134. NCBI lineage: Bacteria > Bacillati > Actinomycetota > Actinomycetes > Kitasatosporales > Streptomycetaceae > Streptomyces > Streptomyces sp. NPDC000134. The sequence continues at coordinate 31,099 of NZ_JBIAZN010000017.1, read as the reverse complement.
CCGCCCGCGGCCTCGACCCCCATCTGGAGACCATGCACGCGCGCCTGCACGACGAGTACGTCCACCACATACAGGAGGTACGTCCGTGAAACGGGTCGTCTACTCGATGGAGCCGGTCGGCCGGACCGGCGGCCGGGTCTACCTACGAATGCTCCACGAGGTGACGGCCGACGACGTGGAATGGCGCACCGTCCCGGACCACAAGCGGACCTACCGGGTCCGCCGCTGGCGCAAGCTCCGCCACCTCGCCCGCCTGGCCCCTTCCATACGGGCGCTGCACGGCACCACCGGCACCTTCGTATGGGACGACCTCAGCCTGCTGCTGTTCACGCCCGAGATGCGCGCCCGCACGGTGTTTCTCCTGCACCACTACGAGCCGCTCCAACATGACTCCGCCCCCATCGAGGCCATGCTCTGGGAGCGGCTGTTCCGCGTTCTGCCGCAGTGCGCCGCCGTCGTGTGCGTCGCCCCGTACTGGGCCGACCAGCTCCGCGCCCGCGGCGTCCGCAACGTACGGGTGATCTACAACGCCTTCGACATGGCCGAAGTAGAGCAGGCACGCGGTTACGACCGGGCCGAGTGCCGCGCCGAGTTCGGCCTGCCACCCGACGTGATCGGCGTCTACGCGGGCAAGGCCGTGCACTGGAAGGGGACCGAGGAGGTCTCGGCAGCCCTGGCTGGCGTTCCCGGACTGCGGGTGATCACCAGCGGCAGCAACACCATCGGCCTCGACAGCGCGCACTACGACGTCGAGCGCGAGCGGTACCTGCGTCTGCTGCGCGCCTGTGACGTCGGTGTCTTCCTCCCGCGGATGCGGGAGGGCTGGAGCCGCTGCGCCGCCGAGGCTTTACTCCTCGGCCTGCCCTGCCTCATCCGCCCGGTGGCCGGCCTGGGCGACCTCGCCGCGCTGGCTGGCCAGCCGGCCCCGGACCTCCGCCGCCTCCCGGCACAGGTCCGGCAGCGCGCGGCGGCACGCCACACCGAGGCCAAGGCCGCGTACGAGGCCCTGGCCCGGTTCGACCTGAACTACTTCGGCGACGCCTGGGGCAACCTCCTGGCTCAGGTCGCCTGACCAGCGGCTAAGCCTGCGCGGCCAGCTTCTTGCTGGCGGCGTCCAGACGGGCCAGCACGCGGTCCCGGCCGAGCAACTCCATGGACTCGAACAGCGGGAGTCCGATCGTCCGGCCGGTGACCGCGACCCGGATGGGCGCCTGGGCCTTGCCCAGCTTCAGCCCGTGCTTCTCCCCGACGGCGAGCAGGACGGCCTTCAGGTCGTCCGCCTTCCAGTCCGCGACGTCGGCCAGCTCGGCGCGGGCGTCCGACAGGATGTCGCCGGCGCCCGCCTTCATCGCCTTGTTCCACGACGCCTCGTCCTCGACCGGCTCGTCGAGGAACAGGAAGTCCACATAGCTGGTGATCTCGGAAAGCAGCGCCAGCCGGGTCTGTGCAAGGGAAGCCGCCGCCTCGAAGACGTCCTTGTCGAACGCCTCCGGCTGCCACGGCGCGTACGGGGCGACGAGCCACGGCGCGCAGGCGGCGGCGAACTGCTCCGGCGACAGGGCGCGGATGTACTCGCCGTTGAACGCCGTCAGCTTCTTCACGTCGAAGAAGGCCGGTGCGGTGTTCACGTCCTCGATCCGGAAGAGCTGCTCCAGCTCCTCGTACGGCCTGATCTCCCGGTCGTCACCCGGGCCCCAGCCGAGCAGCATGAGGTAGTTCACCATCGCCTCGGGCAGGAAGCCCTCGGCGAGGTAGTCCTCCAGCGCCACCTTGTCCCGGCGCTTCGACAGCTTCTGCCGCTTCTCGTTCACGATCACCGGCAGATGCGCCCACACGGGTGGCTTGGCACCGAGCGCCTCCCACAGCAGCTGCTGCTTCGGCGTGTTCGACAGGTGCTCCTCACCACGGATGACCTGCGTGATTCCCTCATCCAGGTCATCCACGACGTTGGCGATCAGAAAGACCGGCGACCCGTCGCCGCGGGCGATCACGAAGTCCTCGATCGCATTGTTCGGGAAGGCCGGCTCCCCGCGGACCAGGTCGACCACGACGGTCTCACCCTCGTCCGGCGTCCGGAACCGCAGCGCCCGCCCCTCCTCGAAGGCCAGCCCACGGTCCCTGCAGAACCCGTCGTACCCGAGGTGCTCCGACCCCGTGCGCTCCTTCAGCTGCTCCCGGGTGCAGTCGCAGTAGTACGCCCGGCCGGCCGCGAAGAGCTGCTGAGCCGCTTCCCGGTGCCGGTCGGCGTTGTGCGACTGGAAGTACGGCCCCTCGAAGGCCGGGTCCTCGCCATGGATGCCGATCGCCGCGAGCGCGCTGATGATGCCCTCGGTCCACTCCGGCTTGTTCCGGGCCGCGTCGGTGTCCTCGATCCGCAGGACGAACCTGCCGCCGGACTGTCGCGCCACCGCCCAGTTGTAGAGAGCGGACCGTGCACCACCGACATGGAACATGCCGGTCGGGGACGGGGCGAAACGAACGCGAACCGGGGCAGTAGACATGCGCTCCAGGGTACCGACGCCGGGCCTACGCCTCGGACCACTCGCCCTACCTCCGCACCGACGTTTTTCGGCCGACCCGGTACTCCCCCTCGCCCGTCCCCTTCCACCGCAGGTGCGTGCCCCTACCTCGGCTGACCGCTCGCCACAGCTCCAGCCGACCTCGACGGCAGCCACCCGGACACGCTCCACGCTCGCACGGATATGCGACGCAACGCCGGATACAAAGCCCCACGACGCTGCCCTCGCATTCTCGATTGCGGACGCGATCGCGGCGTTCGTATCCTTCCGGGCAACGCGTTGACGGAGACGAGTAGCCAGGGACCACGCGAGCAGAGAGAGCCGCCGGCAGCTGGGAAGGCGGTCTCGCGCCCCGAGGCGAAGACCCTCCCGAGTGCGGGGAGGAACGGCCCCCTCTTATGGCCCAATGCCCCGCCGGCCGGCCCCCGTCACCGGGCCAGAACGAGGCCGCCACCTGGTGGCGGTGAAAGTGCGGTGGTACCGCGAGTTGCCCTTCTCGCCCGCACTCCCAAGGGATCATGACGATGTCCTTCGGAGGACCGCAATGATCCAAAGCCGCGTACACGTCTCCGACCTGCGAGAACACGTCGGCCGTACCGTCACCGTCTTCGGCTGGGTGAACACCCTGCGCCTGCAGAGCAAGATGCAATTCGTCGTCGTACGCGACGGAACCGGCATGGTGCAGGTGACCCACAAGCGTGACAACGGGCCGCTGGAGGCCCGGCTCCAAGCCCTCACTCCCGAATCCGCCGTCAAGATCACCGGACGGGTCATGGACGCCGCCCAGGTCAAGCTCGGCGGGCTGGAGATCGTGCCAGAGGCCGTCGAGGTCCTGAACCCAGCCACCACCCCGCTGCCGATCGACGAGCAGACGGGGATCGAGCACAGGCTGGACTGGCGCTTCCTGGACGTGCGCCGTCGTCCCGCCGCCCATCTGATGTTCGCCGTGCAGACCACCCTGGAACAGGGGCTGCGCGAGTACGCCTACGCGCAGGGCGCCACGGAGATGCACACCCCCAAGCTCATGGGCACCGCCTCGGAATCCGGAGCGGAGGTCTTCGAGCTCGGTTACTTCGGCCGCAGCGCCTACCTGGCCCAGTCGCCCCAGTTCTACAAGCAGATGGCGATCTCGGCCGGCATCGAGAAGGTCTTCGAGATCGGCCCCGTCTTCCGTGCCGAGCCGTCGTTCGCCTCCCGGCACGCCACCGAGTTCACCGGCGTCGACGTCGAGCTCGCCTGGATCGACGGCGTGGAGGACGTGATGACGTTCGAGGAGCAGATGCTCACCCACGCCATCGCCAAGGTCGCCGACGCCCACGGTCAGGCCGTCCGCGAGCAGTACGGCGTGCAGATCACGGTCCCCACGACGCCCTTCCCCCGCATCACCATGGCCGAGGCGCACGAGATCCTGCGCAAGGGCGGCTGGCACCCGGAGGGGATCAAGGAGGACCTGGACCCGGAGGGAGAGCGGAGTATCAGCGCCCACATCCGGCAGGCCACCGGCCACGAGTTCGTGTTCGTCACGCACTACCCGGTGGGTATCCGGCCCTTCTACCACATGCGGCCGGCCGACGACCCGAGCGTGACCCTGAGCTTCGACCTGCTCTGGAAGGGGCTGGAGATCACCACCGGCGCCCAGCGCGAGCACCGCTACGACGTGTTGCTGAAGCAGGCCGCCGAGAAGGGCATGAGCCCGGAGCCGATGCGGGACTACCTGAACGCGTTCCGGTACGGGTGCCCGCCGCACGGCGGTCTGGGCATGGGCCTCGGACGCGTACTGATGGTCATGCTCGGCCTGGAGTCGATCCGCGAGGCCACCTTCCTCTTCCGCGGGCCGAACCGGCTCACCCCATAGCCGACCACTGCATTCTGCCCACCTGCGATGTCCCCCTCTACCAGAGCCTCGTTCGCTGAAAGCATGGACGGATGAGTGTTCACGAACTGGGGCGCTGGGTGCCTGCTCGTCCGGAGGACCTGGCCGTGATGTTCGCCGGAGCCGACTTCCCGTGGTGGATCGCCGGCGGGTACGCGATCGAACTCGCCGTCGGTCGCGAGCTACGCCCGCACGGTGATCTCGACGTCCTGGTCCTCCGCCGCGACCAGGCGCTCGCGCGGGAGATGCTGAGCGACTGGGACATGCACGTTGCGGACCCGCCTGGCGCGGGGCGCCTTCGTCCCTGGCGTCCGGGCGAGATGCTCGAAGTGCCCCTCCACGACATCTGGTGCAGACGCACACGTAAGGCGCCCTGGTCAGTGCAACTCATGCTGGACGAGGCCGAGGGCGCCCATTGGGTCTCGCGGCGCGATCCAGGGGTCCGACTTCCGCTCGGGCGAGTGGGACGGAGGAGTCCGACCGGAATCCCTTACCTTGCGCCCGAGGTGCAGCTCTTCTACAAGACGAAGGCCACACGGGCCAAGGACGAGACTGACTTCGAAGCGGTATTGCCGCTGCTGGACGAGTCGCAACGCGTCTGGCTAGCGGACTCGATCGCGGTGACCGCCCCAGACCATCCCTGGCGGAAACGTCTTTTGTCCGCAGACCGAACCTGAGAGGCCAGCCGTCTTGCGCCGATGCCTCGACCGCCTGAGCCGGGCTCGCTCCGCTGCTACGGTCGCCGGTATGGCGCTCTCGAGTCCCGCTACGCAGCCAGTTGATCTACGGGTGGAGCCGGTCGACGAGGTTCTTGATCGGGTTGAGCGATGTCTCCAGGTGTCCCTGCTCCCGGATTCGGTGATCCGCAAGCGTCGGACCGTCGGGGCCCGGACAGACCGTGACACGTGGGTCCGGGTGGAGCGGCGCGCACTCGCCAAGATCCCAGAACAGGGGTGGAACGGCACAGAGTGTGCCGCACGTCTCGAAGGCGTCGCCCAGCCTGAATGGCACGGATGTATGGTCTGGCGAGCCGGAGACGGCTCGGTGATGTGGCGGGCGGACGAGACCGATCTCCTGCCGAGCCCTCCTGTCGGCACCGCTGTGCTGAACGAGGCTCCGAAGCTTCCGAACGAGTGGTGGAAGGCGTTGAACGCCACTTTGGACGCGCTGGCGTCGCAGCCCACGAGGCGGATCGCCACGCCGGACACCGCCACCATCACCCAGGAGCTTGTCACCGCGTCCATCCGCAGTGTTTTCCCTGGGGACTTCGAAACGACCGTCGAGCGGTGGGTGTCAGCTCACGCAGACCTGAACTGGGCCAATATCACCGCGCCGGTGTTCAGTCTCTTCGACTGGGAGGACTGGGGCAGCGCGCCCCTGGGGCTGGACAGCGCGACGTTGTGGGCGAGTGCCCTTGCGGTCCCAGCCTTGGCTGATCGCGTGTGGCTGGAGCGCCGGCGCGACTTCGAGACTCGGGACGGCAAGGTGATGACGCTGTTCGTTTGCTCAAGGCTTCTTGGTCCGTACGCGCACCCTGAGGATCCCCGGCTGCGGCCAGCAGGACGCATGGCCGAGGAGGTCATCAAGCAGCTCTAGGCCGGGTGATCGCAAGGAGGAGCGCGTGTACCGCGAAGGAGCGGCCCGGCCCGACGACGCCGCCACTCCAGGGTCCGCACTGCGCACTTGTCCGAAACGTGACGCGACTCGGACTGGGGGCGCGCAACTTAGTCCTGCCTGATCGAATCCGTCTCCACGGGCTCGTACGCGACGATAATTGCCGGGTCGAGCCCACAGTCACCGCAGGTCTCCTCTCCCGCGATGCCGTCATCCGGTCGGAAACAGCCACGCGGGCGCGTGATCAATTGGACGTGCCCGCAGTAGAGGCGTACCCGCCAACTCATGTGTGCCTGCCGAGGCTTTGAACCCCCCAGCAGCTCCTGCATTCGCTCCCTTGACTCAGGGCTCAGGGGCGGAGCCTTGGCGACTTGGCTCTGGACCCAACTCGCGATGCGCACGGCTACCTCTTGCCGACGGTGGTCCGCGGGCGTCAGGTGGTAGTGCTCCAGCGGAGCCCCCTTGCTCTCGTAGCGCACGCTCATGCACCGAGGCTACGGCCCTCCGGCTGGTAGTGGCGAAGCCGCGCTTCTCACCACCTGTGTGTGTCGGTGCTCGATGCCTCTCGGAGACGGTCGCCGCACCACCCAGACGGCCTCGCACACGCCTGCGCGCTCTTGACTCGAATGTTGAATCAGTGCACTCCGCTTCCCAGAGGGACCTACTCCGCGGTATGGTTTTACAATGTCTGAGCAGCAAGAAGAACGATCTCCTGACCGTACGGCGGTGGAGCTGTTCGCCGGCGGTGGCGGCCTGGCCATGGCCGTCGGGCGGGCGGGTTTCAGGCCGCTCCTCTACAGCGAGGTCGCCACACGCGCCTGCGAGACGCTGGAGGCGAACGGCGCCAAGGAGCGGGGCCCGGAGGAGTGGATCCCGGAGCCTGGCGGGCCCGTCCCCCTCGTCAAAGGCGATGTCCGCGCGCTCGACATGAAGTACCTGGGTGGCAAGGTTGACGTGCTGGCTGGCGGGCCGCCTTGTCAGCCGTTCAGCCTGGGGGGGATCGCCAAGGGGGACGAGGACAAGCGGAACATGTTCCCAGAGATGTTCCGTGCCGTTCGCGAGATCCAGCCGAAGGCCGTCATCTGCGAGAACGTGGTCGGTCTTCGGCGTAAGTCCTTCGAGCCCTACTTCCAGTACATCCTGCGGGAGTTGGCCTATCCGTACCTGGAACGCGATCCGGACAGCACGTGGCAGGAGCACGACGCGCTCCTGCGTGCTTACGATGCCGACTTGAAGGCCGGACGTACCTCCGACCCATCCGGAGGCCACGAGCTATATGACGTCGTCGCTACTAACGTCAACGCGGCGAACTACGGGGTGCCGCAGGTCAGGAACCGGGTGATCATCGTCGCCTTCCGCCGAGACCTCGGGGTGGACGTTGAGGCGTTCGAGCGGAGCGTGAAGCCCACCCACTCACATGCCGCCCTGGTCCGCTCCATGCGGGAGGGCGACTACTGGGACCGCCACGAAGTGCCGGACCACGTCCGCGAGCGAGTCATGGCGGAGCTGCCGAAGCAGACCGCCTTCGATACCGAGGAGGCGTCACTCCTTCCCTGGAGGACATTCCGTGACGCGCTCGCCGGACTGAACGGTGAGCCGCCCCTGCCGCCCGTTCCCTGGGCACACCTCGACCGGCAGGAGCGCTACCTGGGCGGCGTGACGAACCATATCGGCTGGCCCGGCGCGCGCATCTACAAGGGGCACACTCCCAACGAGCTGGACCGCCCGGCGAAAACGGTGAAGGCGGGCGTCCACGGGGTGCCGGGCGGTGAGTCGGTGATGCTGACCGACGACCGCGTTCGCGACCCCTCCGCTCCGGGCGGATGGAGGTACAAGCACCGGTACATGACCGTCCGGGAGACGGCTCGCGTGATGACGTTCCCGGACAATTGGGTGCTGGAGGGTCCACGAGGAGAGCAGATGCGTCAGCTCGGGAACGCCGTTCCGGTTCTCTTGGGCGAGGTCTTCGCTAAGGCAGTGGCTACCGCCTTGGACAACGCGCGGAGCAAGCGGTGACCTCCGCGAAAGCGACTCCGCGCCAGGCCCGCTGGAAAGACAAGCAGCCACCCGAGCGGGCTTGGAAAGGGCGACCTGGCAGGACGAGGGCTCAAGCGACGGCGGAGCAGGACAAAGCCGCGGGCGGGCCGGACCGGCGCTGGGTGGACTTGGGCGATGGCCGCCGAGCGCGCGCGTCTGTCGAGCTTAAGATGCTGACCAAGACCCGCCGGATCCGGGCCTATTTGCGCTGGTCGGACAGGGGGACCACGCGAAAGCCCGTGTACCTCGGGGAGGTCGACCACGACACCCGACGCGAGAACCTCGCCGAGGCTTGGCGCAGGGCAATCGAGCGCGGCCACGTGCTGCCCGAGGAGGAAACGCCGGCGTCGTCCTGGGCGGCGAGCCGCTCGGTTCGTGCCTCCATGCGGGGTAACCGATCACGTGACACGACCCCGGAGAAGCTCCTACGCAAACACCTGCATGAGCGGGGCGTGCGATACCGCGTCTCGCATCGCCCTATGGCGAGTGTGCGGCGAACGGCTGACGTGGCCTTCCCCGGCGTGAGGGTGGCCGTGTTCGTGGATGGGTGCTTCTGGCACGGCTGTCCGGATCACTGTCGGTGGCCGGGAACGAACGAGGAGTTCTGGCGAGACAAGATCGAGGGGAACCGCGCGAGGGATTCCGAGACCAACCGCCTGTTGGAGCAGTCGGGGTGGCTGCCTGTGCGGGTCTGGGAGCACGAGGACCCATCGGAGGCGGCTGACAAGATCATCGCCCTCGTGAGGGCGCGGCGCCGGGTCACGGCTCCTAAGACGCGTGCTTCACAGGTCGCCATCTCCCAGAAGGTCGGCGACGGCGTCCTCAGCGCGACGTAGCACGATGCGGCCGTCGCCCGCGCTATAGGCGAGCAGACGGCTGCCGCATCCAAGGCCGGCCTCCGCCAGTAGGCCCATGGGCAGCTCGACCCGGCCGTTCTCATCGATGGTTACCTCGGCGGGCTCTCGGATCATGAGAACCAGTCTGGCATGCGTGAGGAAGGATCGTCGGCGGTGCGTCGCCGCTGGTGCGCGGGCTGGTCCTGCGGATCCCGAACTGATTGTCAGTGGGCGTCAGTAGAGTAAACGCATGCTGACGCGAGGTATCTCGGGGGGCGAGTCGCGGGCAACGCGAAGCTCAGTCCCCGCCGGTCATACGCACTTCATCAAGGACGACGCGGTCACCCGGGGAGCAACGACGCATGTCTGAGGGCCAGTACATCAACGTGATGCCGCACCCCCGCATCCTCGGTGTCCTGGGGGACATCGAGTTCGCGGCCTGGCAGTGCCTCGCCGAGCTCGTGGACAACGCCTTCGACGTGTTCCAGTCCTCTCCCGAGACGGGCGGCGAGAGGCCCACCGTGAGCATCTCGCTGCCGACCGCGCAGGACTCCCGGTCTACGGCTGAAGTGATCGTCCAGGACAACGGCCGAGGCATGAGTCTGGACGAGGTGCGTAATGCGATCAGCGCCGGCTGGAGCGGAAACGGCCGACACGGCGCTCTCGGCCTGTTCGGCATGGGCTTCAACATCGCGACCGCCCGCCTCGGTCGCAAGACCGTCGTCCGTACAGGGCGTTCCGGCGACTCCTACTGGACCGAGGTCACGCTTGATCTTCCGCAGATCGAGGCGTCGGCCGCCTACCAGGCTCCGTACCGCCAGGTGCCCAAGGCAAACCCTGATGAGCATGGGACCGTCATCACCATCAGCGACCTCAAGGGGGAGCAGTTCGAGGCGCTTCGTCGCCCCAACGCCCTCAAGGTGATCAGGGAAAAGCTGGGTGATGTGTACAGCTACCTCCTCACCGAGCGGGGCTTCCGGCTGACGATCAATGGCAAGAAGCTGCCTCCCAGGAAGCCCTGCGTTTGGGACGAGAAGCGCACCGTCACGCGGCGAGGCGTGGAGATCAGCGCCGTTCAGCGCATAGACGTCCCCCTCTCGGACAAGAAGGCGTGCATGGCCTGCGGGTACTGGAACCCGCTCGACGTTGATCGCTGCCGTGAGTGTGACCAGGACCGGCTGGAGGTTCGTTCCCGCCGTATCTGGGGCTGGCTCGGGATCCAGCGCTACGTGCACCGCACGGACTATGGCATCGACTTCCTGCGCAACGGCCGGAAGATCCTCCTCAAGGACAAGCGGGTCTTCTACTGGACCGACGAGGACGGCCTCGGCGAGCCGGAACTCGAGTATCCGATCGACTCCAAAGCGGCGACTGGGCGCATCGTCGGGGAGATTCACTGCGACCACGTCACCCCGAACTACCAGAAGACAGCTTTCGAGTTCGAGACCGCCGAGTGGCACCAGGTGCTGCGGGCCATTCGTGGGGAAAGCCCGCTGCGACCGGAGATCGCCAAGCGGCGCCAGCTCCCGGAGAACGACAGTCCGCTCGCGCTTCTGTACTCGGGCTTCCGCCGCCAGGACCCCGGCCTGAACTACTTGGTACCCGGAAACGGCAAGGAAGCCATCCACGAGAAGACCGTCCAGTGGGCGAAGCTGTTTCGGGACGACCATCCCGACTACCAGAGCGACGACATCTGGTACGAGGCGGCCTACAGCCACGATCATCCGCACCAAGACGACCCGGGTTCCGACTCGGACAGCGACACCGACGAGCTCCTGCCGGGCCTTGGGCCCGTAACTCCTGGCGAGGAGGACGACGATCAGGAAGTCCCTGGGGCAGAGGACGTACCGCCAGCCGACGATCCGGCGCCGGCAGAAACCTTGGAACAACGGCTGCAGCGTTATCGCGACAACGCGGACCAGTTCCCCGACCTCGCCGGCGAGTACTTGATTCCCGAGATGGGTCGGATCGAACTGAGGGTCTGGGCCGTGCGGGACCAGCGACTCACCAACGCTAAGGATCAGGAGACTCCGGCCTTCGCCATCATGCTGCGCTCTCCGCAGCTGGAGGTCTTCGTCGACTCCGATCACCAGCTCTACCGAGAGCACGGGGCGGACATGCGTGACATCGCGCTGTTGGAGGCGGCCGAGTACATGCGCGTCCGGCAGAACGACAACTCCACGCCGCTGTCGCAGTTGCTGCTCCTGTTCAAGGAGCGCTCCTCCAGCCCCCGCCTCACCCCGACCGCGATGGCCGACGAGGCCGAGCGGTTGTTGGAGCGGATCCGCACCCTGATGGCCCCGGTGATCGCGGAGACCCCTGCTGTTCACTGGCTGCAACTGCGAGCGGATGAGAGGGAGGCCGCTGAGGAGCGTTTCGCCTTGGAGTCCGAGCCCGGGCTCGACTGGAACGAGGCGGTGAACAATGGCGACTTCATCCGTTTCGCTCCCGCCAGTGCCGTCCTGCGCGTCATCAGCGAGTCGCCAGCCCTCTTTATGGACGGAAAGGTCTTCCGACGCTCCTATGCCGCGCTGTCGGCCTCGGACGCCCGTGACTTGATCGTGGAACGCTTGATGAACCCTCTGAGCGACCTGGCGCTCCTCGCACAGCACCGGCCGAAGGTCACTCCAGAAGAGTTGGGGCGTATTCGCGTCAGCTGCCGCTTGATCGCCCGTGACCTCGCGGACGACAGCTGAGGATCGGAGAGGCGATGCACAGCTTCCTGGACCCGGGCCCACTTCTCGACGCCGGGCCACTGCAGTTCCCTAGGCGTGTCGAGCGGCTCCTGTGGCATCTCGGTTTCACGGACGTCGCCGTTATCGATGGCTCCGGTGACGAGGGTGGCGACGTCCTCGCTCGTCGGAAGGGAGAGCTGTGGGTCTTCCAGTGCAAGTGGAAGCGACGGGGGGTCGTCGGCGCTGACGCCGTGGACGAGGTCGACAACGCGCGAGACCACTACAGCGCGCATCAGGCCGTCGTCGGAACCAACAGCCGCTTCAGCTCGGAAGCCCGGCGCCGAGTCGACGTTCTGTCCCGTATCCGTCCCAGCATCCACCTCTGGGAGGGCGGTCACCTCGCCCGCAGCTTCAAAGGGATCCCGCCCCGCTTCGGAGAGGTGACGCCTCGCCCTTACCAGGCCGAGGCTCTTTGGGCCCTGGACAAGGACCTGGACTCACACGGACGCGCCCTGCTCATCCTGGCTACGGGGCTCGGCAAGACCGTGGTCGGCGGCGAGGTCATCGCGGCGCACCTCCGCCGTCACCCCACGGATCAGGTTCTCGTAGTCGCTCATGCCAAGGATCTCGTCCAGCAGCTGGAGCGCGCCCTCTGGCGACACCTCCCCAAGGACATCCCGACCCGTCTCCTGACTGGGGACACTCGCCCGGACGACCTGTCCGGAGTGACGTGTGCGACGGTGGGCTCCGCTCTGCCAGCCGCCCGCTTCGGCTACCGGCCGGCACTCGTCATGGTTGACGAGGCTCACCACGTCGGCGAGGACGGTCAGTACGATGAGTTGCTCGACGTGCTGTCTACCGCTAGGCAGTTCGGAGTCACGGCCACACCCTGGCGAGGAGACTCGCACGACATCAGCCACCATTTCGGACCGGCGAGCTTCACGCTCGGCATCGAGGAGGGCATGCGTCGGGGTTATCTGGCGCAAGTGGATTACCGGTTGTTCGTCGACAACGTAGACTGGGATGTCGTGAAGGCGGCTAGTGAGCACGAGTACGGTCTGGCTGACCTGAACGCCCGCCTCTTCCTGCCACAGCGAGATGAGTCCATCCGTGATGAGTTGGCTGCCGCGTGGGCGGCAACCGCGAATCCGCGAGCCATCGTGTTCTGCCGCACAGTTGAGCACGCCGAGCGACTGGCCGAACTACTGCGTCGCACTCCCTTGTGGTCCGGCGCGCTGGCCCTGCACGCCGGCCTGGCCAAACGTGAGAGGCAAAGCCGCCTCCTAGCCTTCCGTAGCGGCGACGTCCCCATCCTCACCTCGGTTGACATCCTCAATGAGGGGGTGGACGTCCCCGACGTCAACATCCTCTGTTTCGCCCGGGTGACTCACTCCCGGCGCATCTTCGTCCAGCAGCTGGGGAGGGGGCTCCGACTCCGGGAGGGCAAGGAACGCGTGACGGTGCTGGACTTCGTCAGCGATCTACGCCGGATCGCGGCAGCCCTCAACATGAAGCGAAGCCTGGAGGGCGGCGAGGTCGAGGTTCTGGGCCAAGTCGCCCCATCACAGATTGAGTTCAACGACCAACGGGTTGCGACCCTTATGGAAGAGTGGATCAAGGACGCGGCCAGTCTTGAAACCGCGTACGACGAGCACCGCCTGCAGTTCCCGTCCGCCCTCGCCGCCTTGGAGTAGCCGCCTTGCCGCAGCTCAACCTTCCGGAAGCTCTTCGACGTCGCATCCTCCTCAGCATGTACCGCACCGCCGACGAGCTGGATTGGGAGTTCCTGAGTAACCCCGGGAAGACCGCTCAGTACCGCCGATGGTTCGATGACCCAGACATCGGCGGGGAGCTGCGAAGGTTCGCCAGCGACCAGGACGTCCGGGTATGGATCAAGGACGTACCGATGAAGGAGTACGCCAGGGCTCAGGAGGGTATCGGCAACTTCGTCCCGTACGTCCGCCGGCGTTTTCGCGGGGCGGACGAGATCGTCCAATTCTTCTGCGGAACTGACTGGTCAGTTGTCCCGGACTCGGTGGAGGGCAAGCCCAACCACTGTCTCGCCACTGACGGCAACGTCACGCGATATATCTGCTGGGGTAAGGCCGGGGTCTTGAAGGACCTCATCTGGGCAGCGCTGAATGAGGCCATCGACTCAACCACCCGCCCCGGCATCGTGATCACGACCAGGGACGGCGAGACGATCTCCCAGCACACGCGCGAGCGTCAGGCTCGGCTGGCGAATCACTGCGGCGTCGATCTCGATCACCTGCACCGCTCCATGATCGATAATCCCGTCCTGATCACGATGCCATAGATCACGACCCTCCGGATCATCCACAGCCGCCTAGCTCCGCAGGCCAAGGCCCTGGAGGGTGAGGCCGGCGCTCGCCCCACCTGGTTGGAAGGGCGAGCGCCGAGGCGATGGCGTTCAAGTCATGACTTGTGGTGTGCGGTGGTGGCGAGGAAGCCGTCGGGGCCGAAAAGGGCAGTGCGGTTCAGGTATCGATTGAAGTGGTCACACGCTGGCTCGCCTAGGTGCAAACAGGCGGGGCAAGCGCCGCCATTACGTTCGCAGGCCGGATCCATGGCACATCTGGATTCGGCGCCAGCGATGCTGCCGAGCAGAATGTGTAGGTCGTTCTCAAAGACAGCTTGCAGGCCACCCAGGACGAAATCGCCGCGGCTGGCAGCGAAAACGAAAAAGCCGTTGTGTCGAGGGATGAGGTATTCGCCCAGTCCTTCTCGGTCGACACCAGCGAAGACAGCGAGTTGGCGGATAGCCCGGTGTGCGTAGGAGTGGATGAGGGTGAGAAGGTCCCGGCCGACAGGCGACGCGTCCTCCGGGTCACTAAAGCGAGAAGGCGGGGTCACGTGGGCGGCGAGAACAGTGCGTGCGGTGCGTGCGTCACTTGCTGGCGGGAGCACGTGCCCGCGTTGACGCAAGACGGTGTGGACTAGGAGCGGATCGAGGCGGAAGAACAGCGCCTCAGTGGATCGTAGATCAGCGTAGATTCGTCGCCCGCTCTTTCCCGTGAACAGACTAAGGCGGGAGGTACCAGGCTCGCCTCCGCCTCTTGTATACCCGTATACGGCCTTGAGGACGGGGAAGTCTGTGAACAAATCCACCCCCGAAAGGCCAGCGCGCCGCAGAGCCGCAGGATAATCGCCTTCATAGCGGGTTCGAACGGCGACCGGAGTCGCAGGGGTGATGAGGTCGGCAATGCGCTGGCGGGAGCCCTTCTCGGTCGCCGCCAAGGCGACGTCTACGGCCTCCCGTTCAGCGGCCTCGATTTGCAGGCTGGGGGCACTGGCGAGTTCGCCGAAGTCTTCCTCAGCACCCAGTTCACCTGCTTCGCCAGCCACAGCGGCCATCTTCTCGGCAACCGCGCGGGTCAGCCCAGAAGCGACGAGCTGGTCGACTAGGGAGGTCTCGGTCTGGCGGCCCGCGCCTGGCCGGGAGTCCTCAAAACCACCCAAGGCCCAAACCAAGGCACGACGCGGTCCCCCAGACTCGGTTACACGGCGCATCGCGGCGCGGCTTGCTGGGTTGATTTGCGTGAAGGTCTGGGGCGTATAAACGCTGGCGGATCGATGGACGTTGTAGCGTAGGTACTCAGCGTTCTTGGCCTCGGAGTACCTACGCCCGCAGGGACACTTGCGCCATGCGAAGCCCTTCTGGATCTCCTTCTGGCAGACGGGGCACTCGAATCGGATGCGCGCGGCGTCCATGCTCGACTGATGGGGCATGCGGACCTGCCGATGCTCACGGCATAGAGGAATCGCTGGTTGCTCCAGCAGTCCACAATCGTGGAATCCGACGAAGTGCAGCTGTCGCCAGTGATTGTTCCCGCACTGGCAGGTCTTGGCGGCGCCGGTCTCTACACGCCGGCACACTCTGCACACCCATACCAAGGGGAAGCGCTCGACGCGCACTCCTCGTTCGGGATTAACGCGGACGACTTCGACCGGACCGCCCGCGCGCAGGTAGTTCACCGCAGTGGCGTCCAAGCCGCGGCCCACCCAGCCCTCGAGTTCGGAGATTAGGCGGCCTCTGATGATCGAGTCTTCGACATCAACGGGGCGCGGGTCCTTCCATTCGGTGGTGCGCCAGATTCCGCCCTTGAGGTCAGCGGTCTGCTGCGGGAGGAAGCTGTAGAGGATCTGGGATCCGCTGCGCTCGTCCTTCATCGCTGTGCCTTCCCTGTGGTTAGTCGTCGCTGACGGGGATCTGGGCTTCGACATCGCGCAGGGAACGCATGGGGGCGCGCGCGAGCAGCTGGTTGGGCCACTTGGCTCCGTCTCCGGGGTTCTCGAGGCGCATGAAGTAAGTCTCGAGCTGCCGGGAAACGTCAGAGAAGGTCAGATGGTGTTGTTCAGCCACGCCCAGGGCGGCGGCGCAAGCTCTGGCCTCCTCCTCGGCGGTCAAGCCTGTCTGGGTGGTGAACTTGCGAAGCAGGTCCACGGTGGTCAACCGTCCGCCAGCAGAACGCGGTTCGTGGACGAACAGACGGCGGGACTCGATTGCCGCGCTGGTAGTCAACTCCAGTACACGACGGCTGGCGCGGGTGATGGGGATGGGTTCCACGAAGCGGTCGCCCTGCTCGATGAAGGGCCGGAACTGGGAGAAGACGGCGGAGTCTCGTTCGCGGCCGATCTTGTGGATGACGTAAACCAAGCCGGGATGAGCGCGTCCTACGCGGGCCGTAGCCTGAATGAACTCCGCAGTTGTCAGCGGCACACCGAGCACCGTCATCACGTTCAGCCGGTCGACGTCCACGCCGTGCGAGATCATCGAGGACGCAGTGACGATGTGCAGGCGCTCCAGGAAGTTGGCCTCCGGGCGCAAGAGGCGCTGCAGGGTCTCGCGCACTTCTTCGAAAGGAGTCTGCCCTGTGAGTTGGGCGGCGTTGAGTGGGCTTACGGGGACCTGGGTTCCGAGAGAGCGCCGGGCGGCCTCGACATCACGCACGGTATTGCCATACACGACATGAGTGCCGTAGAGGTTCAGGAGCATGGGCACGTGGACGAGGTCGACGCCTGCCTGAGCGCATACGGCCTGGGGCTCGTCGAGCAGGCGGCGTACGGACTGCTGGAGGATGGTCGTAGTGCGGTCTGAAACCCACTCGAGTGTGACCCCGCGCGGCCACACCGCGACGAACCTGCGCAGCAGCCGATCCGTCTCACGAGACCAAAAGGACTCGCGAGCGGAAGGCCCTGGAACCGGGAAGACACGCCCTCGTCGGTTGTACAGGACCTCCACCTGGCGCTCAAATCCAGTGAGAGTCGCCGACGAGGCGATGATTTTCGGGGCTCGGCCGGTGAGTTCCGTCTGCAAGGCGTCCAGCAACGACTCGTAGTGAGAGTCCACCGCGCCGAGGGAGTCCCGGAGCAGGTGCAGTTCGTCTTGCAGTCGGAAGGAGGGGGCGAATCGCGCACGGTCCCGAGCTGCCAGGGGGGTGGTGTCACCAGGACAATCGGGGACCAGACAGCCGGTTGGCCGTTTGGCTCGCTTCGCGTAAGTGAACCCATGGCCGGGACGTGAACAGCGCCCGGCCGGCCCCTCGAAGAATCCCCGCATGCCGCCCTGCATGGCGATCAGAGCGGCCTTGTCCAGCGTGCCGATAACGACGGTGGGCAGGAAGCGATAGATCTCCTGATCGACGACGTACACCGGTAGCGGCTTGCCTTCGCTGGGGCACCCAGTCGCGACGCACAGGTGACGCAGGCTCCAGTCACCGCGGTGGAACTTCATGCGGATCTCCTTGGACCCGCAGAAAGGGCAGGCGGTGAGAACCTGGTAACGGTCCGCCATACGAGGTTCGTCCACGTCGATGGGGTTGTGATCGGTGGGCGCGGTAGGGACTTCGTTCGGGGTCGCGCCAGCGCCGATGAAGTAGCCCAGGGAAATAGGCTCTCCACCGATCGTGCATTCGCGACGCACCAGCTCGGCTGCGGCCAGGGCATCCGCGAAGCGCTGGGTCTGCTGGAGGGACAGCATGCGTAGCGGGAATCGACTCCAGGCCGTGATGCCTGCGAGCTTCCCGCGTAGCCGATCGTAAAAGGCGGCTAGGACGAGCAGACCGAGATACGTCTCGGTCTTGCCGCCACCGGTGGCGAACCACACGATCTCCACCTGCTGCCAGTCTTCACCTTCATTCACCAGGGAGGGCAGCACTGAGAGGATGAAGCCGATCTGGAACGGGCGCCAGCCGGCGTAGCGCCCACGGGCCGCGCGGCGCATGGCGCGGTTCATGAGCTGGAAGGCGTTGCGTAGATCGGCGTCCCGTTCCAGAACGGCCGCGCCCGCACGTAGCCGCTGGAGTTCGGCCGTATGCTCCGCAGCGGCTTCTACGGCTTCTTGAAGCATCTCCGGCTTCCAAGATTCCTCTGTGGCGCGGCGTTGCAAGGCGTCCGAAGACCAGTGCTCAAGCCCCCATGCCTCGTACGCCTCTACCAGTCGCGCGAGGGTGGCCACCGGTTCTTGGGCAAGGTTCTCGAAGGTCAACGGCAGGAGCCGTGCGTCGGTTCGCTCAAAGGTGTATTCAGGACGGCATCGATCAACAACCACCTGATCGGTCGTTACAAGTTCATTGGCGCTCTGGACAGCCACGCCACAGTTGATGCCGATGGCCGGCAGGCGCCGGTCGTAGCGAAAACTCTCGGGCAGGGATTCGAGCAGGAAGGGAGTGGTCAACAGGTCGAGGACCGTCAGTTCCACCTCGAAGAGATGGCGCTCGCCTCGCTGACGTGAACCCTCAGGCGTGGTGTTCACGAGTTCCACCACGAGCTCAGGACTGCCGCGCCAGGACTCATCTGTCACGCGCACTTCCGCACACGAGCCCACCGCCCCCGCGGCATCAAGGGCCTCGGCGATCTGGCGCCCACCGAAGGCCGCTCCCGCAGCGCCCAAGGGGACTTCGATCGGCAACACTACGTCGATCGACGCCGTCTTCTCCCACTTCTCGCCTCGTCCCTCCGAACCCCGCACCTGGTTCCAGGCCAGCGCCCGCACGCGCGCCCGCAAGGTCCATGGCCCCTCGCCCTCAGGCCGCACTCGCAGGCCAATCGCGCATGGGTCCATGCGCCGCTCCCTGCGTACTGTGGCCGCCTCGCTTTCCGGAGCCAGCCGGCCCAACCAGTACACCCCGGCAGGGTCCGCGTCCAGGACGTCGTCCCGATCGCCTCGACCCTCCGCGGTTACCTGGCTGTCGAGCCAGTCCACGAACCGGCTTTGTGCATCCACCGCGTCCTGCGTCACGCCGCCTCCATCGCCAAAAACTCCAGCGTCAGCCGCTTAAGGCGGCAGCTATCCCGCAGACGCTCGAGCAATTTCTTCTCCAGTTGCCGCACCCGCTCACGAGTGCAGCCGAATTCCTTGCCCAACGCCTCCAGCGTCATGGGATCCTCGCCGTCCAGGCCGAACCGTCCCTCCAACAACCGCGCCAAGCGTGGGTCGGCGTCAGTGAGCATGGCGCCGATCGTCCCCAAGATCTGATCCTTCAAGAGCCGCCGAATGATCTCGTCCTCCGGCCGTTCCACCTTGGACGCGAGTACCAGATCGCCGAGCGTGGCGCCGCCCTCCTCGTCTACCGGAATATCCAGGTGGATAACCGGGGCGGAGTAGTCCAGCAGTGCGCGGATATTCTCCGGCTTCTCCCCCAACCCCTCGGCCAGTTCCACCACGGTGGCGGAGCGCCCATTGCGCTCCTCGAAACGTCGCGCGTACTGCTCCACGCGGCGCAGGTCGTCACGAACATGCACCGGCAAGCGCACCACGGAGCCGGTGTTCGCGATGGCCCGGGTTACCGACTGCCGCACCCACCAACTCGCGTACGTCGAGAACTTGTAACCCATGGTCGGATCGAACTTCTCCGCCGCGCGGTTGAGACCGAGAACCCCTTCCTGGATCAAGTCATCCAGTTCCAGGTCGCCAGCACTCGGCAGGTAGCGCCTCGCGATGTCGATAGCAAGGCGTACGTTGTGCCGGACCAGTGTCTTGCGAGCTTCCTCGCCGTCACGAATCAGCTCAGCCACATCACCGGACGCCTCACAGTTGGCCGCGGGCTCTTCCGTCCTCAGAGACTCCTCCGCCCGCAGCCCCATCTGGATGCGTCGCCCCAGCGCCACCTCTTCCTCGGCCGCCAGGATCCGATGACGTCCCAGCCGCCCCGGGTAGGCGTCCGACTGTTCTCGACCGCTGAAGCCCGTGGGCCTGGCGTCCGCCTCGGCTCCGCCACTGGCCAAAGCGTTGTTCTGCGGTTCTTCGCTCAGCACCCCGTGCTCACGCAGGACGGCCAGGACACGGCCCAACCGCTGTGGATCAATACCCCGGCGGCTGGCCACCTGCACTACGTGAGCGCGCTCAAGTCGGCCAAGGCGCTCACTGTCCTCCAGCAACGCCTCGACGCAGGCTTCGATCACGTCTTCCACGCTGAAGACGCCCTCCCCTGAAATCAAAAACGAGTTTCCTGGACGCCGAGCGATGCTGTTCCCCGCCCCCTCGACCCAGTGGAAGAAAGCTAGGACCGCAGATCTAGCGAGCGCAAGCGGAAGTTCAATTTATGGCTACTCAACGCCTTTTAAGGCCGACTGCCGGAATGCTTCCCAGGAAGGCCAATATGAGAGTTAGGCCCGACTCGTTGACTCGCCGCCTCCGGGCCGCTACATTTGCCGCACAGGCTGAAACTCGATCTTAGATCATGTGTTCGAGGAGTTCCGCGTCAGCGGCTGGCAACCTCGCCTTGTACGCGCTCGCAGGCCGCTCGTCGCACACAGAATTCCTTGCGCGCTGGCGCATGCACTTTCTGACGTCCCGCTATCACGCGGTGAGAGAATTCGCGGTCGGTGTCTGCCGAGTCCAATCATCGTGGGCGGACCCTGAGGCTCCTCTCAAAGGGCGGCAGGTGGAGGACTCATGTGAGCCAGCACCGCAGAATGAGGTGGCCCCTGCAGCCGTTCGGAGACAATGCTGGGAGCCATCTGGGAGCCAACCCGCTCCCCGAGCCCCTTCGAGCCTACGCGAGACCAACCGTTCCCCCGCGCCTGACCTGCGGAAATGTCGTCGCTGCTGGCAGGCTCACCAACCGAACCTCGTTCGGGACGAAGAGGTCGTGGGTTCAAATCCCGCCACCCCGACAGCCGAAACACCAGGTCAGGCCCGGTGCTGAGAGATCAGCACCGGGCCTGGTTTGCTTTGTCGCCCCGTTTTGGGAGCCGTTTGGGAGCCGGCTTCCAGATACCGGCTCCCCGGCCGGACGACTGCTCTGGGTCTCGGACGCCCTGCCCGGCGCCGTCCACGATCTGACCGCGGCCCGCACCCACGGCATACCCGCCGCCCTCGCCGCCGACGGCATCAAGTGCTGGGCGGACAAGGCATACCAGGGCGCCGGACCCGCCGTCCGCGTCCCGATCCGGGGCAAGCACCTGCGCGGCTGGCGCCGCCGCCACAACCGCGATCACGCAAAGATCCGAAGCCTCGGCGAACGCGCCATCGCCACCCTCAAGTGCTGGCGAGTACTCCGCAAACTGCGCTGCAGCACCACGAGGATCACTACCGTCGTCCGTGCCATCGTCACTCTCGAACTCACCATCTGATCAAGATGGAGAGGGCTCAGTGCGCGGAAGAGTTCGGCGCCGATAACAAGCGCGGAACGGTGGTCGAAGCGACACCGATCCCATTTGTGCCCGCGTCGGGTCCAGCTACTTGCGAGCCGGGCGCGGGCTGGATTCGGCCGAGCTCGCGGCTCAACCCGGACTCCCCTCCGGCGTGCTCAGCCGTGCTCAGCGAGGAGCAGTACCGCCCGGGGACTCTGCGCCCAGGAGCGTGAGCAGCCCGGGAAATCTCTTGTCGATGTCCGCGCGTCGTAGTCGGATGCCCTTGCGGTTGCCGTAGTCGATCTCGTCGATGAGACCTGCCTCGCGCAGGACTCGGAAGTGGTGGGTCTGGGTCTGCTTCGAGATCGGAAGATTGAACGAGTTGCAGCCCCGCTCGCTGTCGCTGCGGTCGGCGGCCAACTCCGTCATCACCGAACGACGGTGCTCGTCGGCGAGGGCGCGAAACACCGTCCCCAGATCGAGCGCATCGGCCTCCGGGCCGACCAGGTTCTTCCCGGCCACGCGGCACCTCCTTCAGGTACGACTTGAATCGTACCTGAAGAATGTGCTCCACTGAGGTACGAAATCTTTCGTACCTTGGTTCCGGTTGCGCTGCCCGTCCCGCCGCGCTCTGAGAGCCGACCCCGGCACTCGCCGGGGAGCTGGTCATCCTCGACACTCCGAGAGGTCATCGTCATGAAGAAGCCCGAGGTGCTGATAGTCGGTGCCGGAATCGCAGGGCCCGCGCTCGCATATTGGCTCTCCCGGAACGGCTACCGGCCAACGGTCGTCGAACATGCCCGGCAGCTGCGCTCCGGTGGCAGCGCGGTCGTCGTGAAGGGGCCCGCGATCCCGGTCGCCGACCGCATGGGCATCCTCCCGCAGCTGCGCGGGCTCGCCACCCGCAATCGGTCACTGACCCTGCTCGACCCCGGCGGCAGGCGAATCCTGCAGCTCCCGCTCACCTCGGACAAGGCGCCGACGGTCGAGGTGACCCGAGCCGACCTGTCCGAGGTGCTCCACCGGTCGGCGCAGACCGAGGCCGAGTTCTTGTTCGACGACACGGTCACCGCTCTCGACCAGGACGAAGGCGGGGTGGACGTCACCTTCCGTAGGTCCGCGCCACGGCGCTTCGACCTGGTAGTCGGTGCCGACGGGATGCACTCCACCGTACGGCGCCTGGTATTCGGACCCGAGCGGCAGTTCGCGAGCGACCTGGGCCTGTACGGCGCGACCGTGCCGCTGAAACCCGACGCCGTCGAGGACCCGAGTGAGATGACGATGCTGACTGTGCCGAACCGGATGCTGGTCGTCCATCCCTCGCGGACCACTCCGCTTGCGATCTTCACCTTCCGGGCCGCACGGCTGGCGCCCCACGACCGCAAGAACATTGCCCTTCACAAGCAGACCGTGGCCGACGCCTACGCCGGCGTGGGGTGGCGGGCACCGGAACTCGTGGCGGCCTTCCTCGACCACCCGGCCCCGTTCTTCGACCCCCTGACCACCCTCCGGATGCCCTCGTGGTCCCGCGGACGGGTCGTCCTGCTCGGGGACGCGGCGGCGGCGACAGCCCTGCTGGGCGACGGGTCCAGCATGGCGATGGCGGGCGCGTACGCCCTCGCGGAAGAGCTCGCCGCCCAACCCGGTGACCACGCCCGCGCCTTCGCCGTCTACGAGTCCCGTCTCCGCCGCGAGGTAGGCCCACGGCAGCGACGCGTCGGTCCGCTCTCCAGGCTCATGGTGCCCCGCACCCGGCCGGGCCTCGCAGTGCGCAATACGGTGGGCCGCGCGGTCAGCCGCACGCACCGGAGCGCCACTCGCGGAGCCGCGAACCGGTAGACCGCGCCCGCACCGACTGCTCACCGGCCGGTGCGCAGCTCCCCTGTAGCTCCCAACCGGGTCGGCGCCGCCATGCGAGCAAGCCATGGCCGCCCTGAAGGGCTGGCGCCCCGGCGGAAACTCCGCTGTAGCACCAACCGAGTCACCGCCATCGTGAAGACGATCCCCGCCCTTCGTCACGCCTCAACCTGAGGTTGGAAAAGGCTCATCGTCTCCACCATTGAGCGCGACCTTGGCGTCCATATCGCCAGCTTTGATCCTGACGTGCGTCGATAGAGCCGCGCCACGGCTTCGGCGGCTCGGGCCGTGCCGCAGGCTGCTGCCTCTCCGACCGGTGCGGGTTCCAGCCGCCGAGAACCCGAGTCTCCTCGGCGGACCCCCACGACAGCGTGACGCCAGCACCCCCGTGCCCGTAGTTGTGCACGACCACGGTGCCGTCCTCCCCCACCTCTTCCTCCACCCGGACCGTGGCGCGGGTCGGTCGAGCGCCGACCCGGTGCTCCAGGACACGGGCCTGGGCGAGTCGGGGCTCGGCCTCGGCACAGCGGGCGAGGATACCGGCCGCCGCCTTGTCATCGGGGGCCGGATCGCCCTCGCCGTCGATCGCGGTGCCGCCCAGGACGACGGTGTCGCCCCGAGGCCCGCGCAGTTGATGATCGCCGAAGCCGGACCGGCCTCCGAGAGCGAGGTCAGCCGTCGCCGCTCGACCACACCCCCGGCATCGCGGAGCCGGCGCAGGAGGTAGTCGAGGTAGGTGGGCATGTCGATCAGTGGCACGGTGAACCGGTAGCCCGCCGTGAACCCGGCCGGGAGTTCGGCCCGCTCGCACGGTCGGAAGCCAGGCAAAGTGGTGGCCCAGTCCGGCGCGGCTTCGGCCGTGCGGGATGCCTCGATGCCACTGGTGAGCCGGACGCCCGTCGCCGGGTCCTGGGCCAGCTCGTGGAAAATCTCCAGGGACCGTTGTCCCCACTGGTCGATCTTGTCCTTCGGCTCGACCAGGTAAGGCCCCCACATCGCCCCGGCCGCCAGCGACGTGACCCCCGGCACCTGCTCGGCGATCACGTGCACCGAAGCCCCAGCCTCGGACAGAACAACGGCCGTGGTGAGCCCAGCCACCCCAGCCCCGACAACGACAACGCGCTCCCCTGCGGTCAGGAACCTGACCCTAACGGCCGGGTTGCGTCGATGATGCGTATCGGGCGAGTGCGCCCTCCAGGGCTGGCAGGAAGCCGCGCACGTGAGGATTGCGCTGTCGGCGGCGGAGGTCGGCGGCAAAGCTGGCGGAGCAGCGCCGCGGTGAAGGCGAAGTCGTTGTCACGGCCGGCGGCGGCGTACGCGTAGGCGAGCCGGGACAGGACGGACGCCCGGACAGCCAGCGGGGCCGCGTCGCTCGCCCGGCGGGCGGCCTCACCGAGGGCGATGGCGTCCGCGGGGCGTCCTCGACTCGCCGCCTGGGAGGAGAGGGCGCCCGCTTCCTCTCTGTACAACCGACTCGTATGTAATCAAGTCCCCCTGCTGCTAACGTCGTTTCCGCACGCCCCGCTGCTTGCCATCGACCTTCCGATGCCTCTCCCGAAATGCCTCAGGCGACGGCCTGAGGTGCAGTAACAACAGAGGTGAAGGGAGGCCGATGGACGGGGCTTGGGTCCTTGCCGTGATCGGAGTCGTGAGTGGTGCGGTTCTCGTGCTGAACACAACACTCGATCACATCCCGCAGATCGCGAAGCGGATCGTGAAAGCGGTGGACGCCCTGAGGGAGGTGAAAGCCGCTCTCAAGGCGAAGGATCAGAAGTAGGTAGCAGGGAAGTAGGTGCAGTCCGGCGACACGGGGCGCCGGAGCCACCTATCAGTGGGCATGGGCTAGTCATCCTGGCAATGGTGACTGCTTGTGCGCCGACACCTTCCCCTTTCATGAGCTTTTCAGTTCGATGCGCACGTGGTGACGACCACTATCAGCCCGCAGCGAGATGGCCGCTAGCTTGGCTTGCCTGGGAGAGCTTTCGGTCATTATCTGATCGAAGTGGCTCTGTGCGCGGTTTGTGCAGGTTTGAGAGGTTGCGAGGATGTCTGAACGCGAAGACAATGCCCCTTTGCGTCCGCCATTGACCTGGTAGCGGCTGACGCGGGGGAAGACGGGGTGGGGACTTGTCGTTCGCGGAGCATCAGTCTGTGTTCTCGGCACCCGCGGTGCCCTTGGGGGCCGCGTCCGATACCCGAGAGATGCTCGGACAGGGGGCGTACACCGAGGGCATCTCGCGCCGGTTGAGTGCCGCCGCTTTCGCCCGTACTGACTGGTGGGCCGTTTTCCGCGCTGTGCTGACGCGGCTGTGGCGGCAGATGAAGGCAGCCGTGCGGCGGCACCTGCGATGGCTGTTGCCCGCCGAGGCGGTCGAGCAGACGACAGGCACGACGGAACCGCAGCCGCCGATGGTCGTGCTGGGCGAGGATTATGCCGTGTGGGTCCGTCGCCGGATCAAGATGTCGGCACGGTCGGTGCCGGTCTACGGATTCCATCAGGAAGCCGTCGTGCATGCTAGCGACCGTGCCATTCGGCACATGCGGCGGCGTCGACTGGTCGTCGTGGGCGCCGTCGTGATCACGTCCTGGCAAGTCATCGTCGGTTTCCTGAGCGTGGGTTGGGCGCTTCTTGTTCTGCTGATCACGCTGTGGGGAGTTCACCTGGTCGAGCGTTACCTGGCGCAGCTTCGGGTCAATGCCCTGCTCGCCGGGGAACTGCGCGCACCAGAACAGGCGGAGCAGGCTCATGCCCTGCCGTACTTCTACGAGCGGCGTCGCAACGGTGATCGGCACCGGTTCGTCGGAGCAGGTCTCCAGGCTTGGCCGGAGGCGGTCATCGGTATCGATGTCGAGCCCGCACCCGAGAGCCAGGACGATGAGGACGCCAGTCCGGGGCCGCTGCCGAGTTCCGATTCGCCGTCGCACAAGCCGGACCGCCCTGACATGGCCGAGATCGCCCAAGCCGTCCTGAACGCGCTGGAGCAGCACAACAAGCCGGTGATCCGGAAACCGTTGAAGCACTTCACCGCTGGTCAACTGCACGCATACATCGAGCGCCGCCTGGTCGATCCGGCACCTTCCCATCACCGTGATCATCCGAAGCCGCGCGTCGAGGTCGTGGGAATCGCCGGCATCCACCGAAAGCGCTGGGATCAGATTGACGACGCCTCCTGGCGTAGCCTGCACACCCTCGCCGTGGACGACACCGGTGACAAGCCCGCCGAAGAGGTCGCCCGACGGTACGTATGGGCACGGGTGACGGCGTGGAACGGCGAGCTCATCGCCGCCGTACTCGTTCACTTCGCCTACCAGGGCGGTTTCCTCCGTGCCACCGTACGTCCGCACATCATGGGTCCCCTCAACCCGAAGGTCGCCGGTCTCCGTTCCACCGACCCTGGGACGCCGAAGTGGCTGGGCCGTGCCGCGTTCAACGCACTCGTCGACGTCTGTGCCGGCCTCGACCGGCTCGTTCGCCGCAAAGCCCGACCGCTCCCCGAACTCGACCCGGGCAGCGGACCGGTCAGCCTCCGAGAGGTCTACAGCGTCCGCTGGCTGGAAGACATGCACATGCACGACGACGCCCGCTACTACGTGCAGATGATGCAACGCCGGGTCTTCGACTCCACCGAGGCCTTCCTTCGCGACCACAATGTCGACATCGCGTCGTACCGCCAGCAGTCCACTGCCATCTACAACTTCGGCGTCATGAACGGCGGCACCATGACCGGGCCCGTACAGGCCACGCCCTTCTCCGTCGACTCATCCATGACGAACTGACCCGCCGAGTACTCCTGGAGTTACGTATGGCCTCTCGCCGCCAACCCGATTCCATCCCGAACAACCCCAACTTCGGCGTCTTCAACACCGGGCACATGAGCGGTCCTGCCCAAGCCGCGCCGTTCTCCCACAACGCCACCCAGGTCAACAACATCACCAACGAAGCCATCGACAGGGCACGGGAGAGCATCGATGACCTACGCCGGCGCTTGGAGGCACTGCGCGGCCTGTATCCCGAGGTGGACGCGGCCCTGCGCGACCTGGATGCGATCGCCCCGCGCCTGGCCGAACCCGGGAGTGATCCCGGCACCCTCCGATACATGCTGCAGAACCTCGTCGAACGGTGCGGAGGCATCCCTGGCGTCCTTGCCGCGGCCGAGTTCGTCCGGTCCACCGTCACGGCGCTGCTGCCCGGTTCCTCCTAGGCCGGCGGGGGAGCACGATTTCGGCCCATACCGTCTTGCCCAGCGGGTGGCGGGGGTGGGTGCCCCAGTGGCGGGACAGGGCGTTGATCAGGAACAGGCTGCGGCGTGTGCTGGGCCGGGTGCTTGGTGCGGGTGAGTTACTGGTCGAGTTGTGGCCCTATGTGTATCGGGAGACGTTCCCTGACTGGTCGTGTGCGTTCATTGCGTTGTCCCAGCGAGCCGTCGTCGTACGTGAGTATGCGGCTCATGTGGTGCCCGGGTTGTTGCAGACCGAAGGGCGGTGTGCCCGGTCTCGGCTCCGGGCGGGGCAGCAAGGTTGGTGGGGGGAGTGTGGTGGTGGGGAGGGCTGCCTGGGGGGCGTTCATAGGGGCTTTGTCGGCCAGTCCAGTAGGCGGGCTCCGATGACCGCTGTCTGGAGGGTGTAGCGGTGGGTGGGGTCGGTGGGGTCGGCGCCTGTTATGGCGTGGATGCGGGCCAGGCGGTAGGTGAGGGCGCGGGGGGAGAGGGAGAGGCGGCGGGCCGTTTCGGCGGATACGCAGCCGGTGTCGAAGTAGGTGGTGAGGGTGTCGAGGAGGGGTTGGGGGCCGCCTCGGGCCGCGCGTAGGGGGCCGAGGGTGTTCTCGACCAGGTCGGCCATGGCCTGGCGGTCGCGGGTGAGGACGGGGTAGACGAGGAGGTCGGCGGCGCGCAGGACCGGGGCGTCCAGGTCGAGGCGGTCGGCCAGGTCCAGGGCGTTGAGGGCCTCCTCGTAGGAGTGGACGACGCCGGCGGGGCCGGGCTGGGAGCGGCCGATGGCGACCTGGCCGCCGTCGGTGGCGGCGTACGCCTGCTTGGCGAAGTAGGACAGGACCTCGTCCTGGTCGCCGGGGGCGATGCACACCAGGCGGCCGTCCTTCGTGGTGAGCAGGATGCTGCGGTCGCCGAAGCGGCCGATGAGGGAGCGTTCGACGTCTCGGGGGACCGGGTCGCCGTCGTCGTACGGTGTCCGGCCGCTCGCCACGGCGACGGCGTGCGCGGAGGAGAGGCGCAGGCCGTAGCGGGCGGCGCGTTCGGCGAGGCGGCCCAGGTCGGTGCGGCCGTAGAGCAGGTCGTCGATGAATTCGCGACGGGCCGTCTCTTCCTGGCGTACGGCGTGGCGCTGGGCGCGTTCGTAGCCCTCGGCGAGGGCGTCGACGGCCTGGGCGGCGGCGGCCAGGACGGTGTCGGGGGTGGAGCCGTTGCCGGTCGGCCAGTGGCTGCGGGTGGCGGCCAGGTGGGCGCCGACCAGGGCCCGCAGGCCCAGGCCGGCCTCGGCGGCCTGTTCGCCGAGGGCGCGGCGGGAGTCGAGTTCCTCGCGGGTGAGGCGGCGGCCGGTGGCGGAGGCGTCGGCGAGGATGCGCGCGTAGCCCTCCAGGTACGCGGTGGCGGCGGTGGTGCTTTCGTTCGTCGCCATCTCTCCAGCCCCCCCTGTGCGCGCCGCGTTCTCCGCCTCTTTTCTAGCCCACGGGGATCTGGGTGGTGGGCGTGGGTGTCCCGGGCTCGCGGGTCGTGACGTTCTTCAGGAGGGCGGCCAGGTCCACGCCCGTGGTGGAGGTGAGGAGTTCCATGCCCTGGGCGACGTTGTCGGCGACCGTGCGGGACAGTCGGCTCGCGCCGTCCGTGGAGATCACCGTCATCTTGTCGACGGCGGACAGGGGTTCCGATGCCTTGGCCACCACCTGGGGCAGGACCTCGATGAGCATCTGGAGGACCGCCGCCTCGCCGTAGCTGCCGAAGGCGGCGGCCTTCTTCTCCATCGCCTCGGCCTCGGCCGCGCCCCGGGCGCCGATCGCCGCGGCCTCCGCCTCGCCCTCCAGGCGTACGGCCTCGGCGATCGCCGCGCGGCGGGAGCGTTCGGCCTCGCCCTGCTTGAGGCCCTCCACGGCCTGTGCCTCGGCCAGCGCGCCGCGCCGCTGCTTCTCGCCCTCGCCGGTCAGCCGGGCGCGTTCGGCCTCGGCCTGCGCCGCGGCGATCTCGGCGGCGCGCTCGGCCTCCGCCTGCTTCACCCGGGCCACCCGGCGGGCCTCGGCCTCCTGCTCGGCCGCGTACCGCTTGGCGTCGGCGGGCTTGCGGACCTCGGTGTCCAACTGGCGGTCCTTCAGGGCGGCCTGCCGCTCGGCGACCTTCTCCTGCTCGGCGAGGATGTCCTGCCGGCGGGCCGCCTCCGCGAGCGGGCCGGCGGCGTCGGCGCGGGCGGACGCCTGGTCGGTCTCGGCCTTGATCTCGGCCTGCCGCAGGTACAGCGTGCGCTGCGCGACCGCTATCTCCTCCTCGGCCTTGAGGCGGGCCTGCTCGGCCGCCCGCCGGGCCTCGGCCTCGGCGATGTCGGCCTCCTGCTTGGCGCGGGCCGCCTCGGGGCGGCCGAGGTCCTCCAGGTACGAGCCCTCGGTGGTGATGTCCTGGATCTGGAAGGCGTCCAGCACCAGGCCCTGGCCGGAGAGGCTGGCCTCGGCCTCCTCCGCGACCTGCCCGGCGAAGGCGGCGCGGTCGCGGATGACGTCCTCCACCGACATCCGGCCGACGATCGCGCGCAGCGCGCCGGACAGCACCTCCTGGGTGAAGCCGACGATGCCGTCCTGCTGCATCAGGAAGCGCTGGGCGGCGGCGCGGATCGCGTCCTCCGTGCCGCCCACCTTGACGATGGCGACGCCGTCCAGGTTGGCCTTGACGCCGCGCAGGGTGACCGCGCCGCGCACGGCGACCGGGATGTGCCGGGAGGACAGGTCGAGGGTGAAGCGCTGCTGCACGAACGGCACGACGAACACGCCGCCGCCGACCACGACCTTCTGGCCGCTGTTGTCGGTGACGACCCGGCCGGTCTCCGGGTCGGTGGACCGCTTGCCGCGCCGGCCGGTGACGATGAACGCCTCGCTCGGGCCGGCCACCTTGTACCGGCTGACCACCACCAGTGCCAGCAGCACCAGGAGTACGACGGTTCCGGCGAGCGCGATGACGACAGGGCTCATGGTGAATCCCCCTGGTTGATCGGAAGAGAGCTGATCGGAAGAGAGTTGATCGGGAGAGAGCGGTGGATTCAGTGGTCCACCGGGCGGACGACCACCGACGACTGGGTCGGGGCCGCCTCCACCCACACCTCGGTGCCGAGGGGCACCGGGCGGGCGCTGCGGGCCGCGCACTTGAGCGGTTGGCCGGCCAGGCGGAGCAGTACCTCGCCGTAGCCGTCGGCCGGGATCGGGGTGACCACCTTGCCGGAGGTGCCGAGGAGGTGGTCCGCGGTGGGGGTGACGGAGGTCTGGTCGCGCATGAGTACGCGGCTGAGGTGGTACGTCAGCCAGGCCGTTCCGGCGCCGGTCAGGGCGCCGGCGGTGACGGCGCCGGTGGGGCCGGTGGCGCCGGTGCCCAGGGCTATGGCGCCGCCGAAGCCGGTCATCGCCGTGAATCCGGCGATGACCGGGAGGGACAGCCAGCCGTCGAGGATGCCGTCGGGGGCGCCGCCGAGGGCGCCGTCCAGTGTTCCGTCGAGTAGCCCGTCGAAGATCAGCGACAGGGCGAGCAGCACGGTCCCCGTGATGCCCAGGCCGAGAAGCCAGGCCATGTGCTGCCCCCTCTCGCCCCGTCGCCGATCTCCGGTGGGAGGGATCGTTGCATTCGGGGTGGCGGGGTGTCATTGCCGGGGTTCGGCAATCTTTATGTGTTCTTGATGCCGCGATTGGTCAGGGGGTGGGTGGTGTTGTGGTGTCCAGGTACGTGGCTGGGGGGGTGGGTGTGCGGGTGGCGGGCGGGTGGGGTGCCGGGGGGGGGGGGGGGGGCCCCCCCCCCCCCCCCCCCCCCCCCCCCCCCCCCCCCCCCCCCCCCCCCCCCCCCCCCCGGCGCCCCCCCCCCCCCCCCCGCGCCGGCCCCCCCCGCCGCC